>NZ_JBAURI010000612.1:0-2986 GCF_049581145.1 Bradyrhizobium sp. | reverse complement strand
CCTCCTGCACCGAGGGGTGGGTATAGATCGCCTGCTCGATCATCTGCGGATAGACGTTGAAGCCGCCGGAGATGATCATGTCCTTCTTGCGGTCGACCAGATAGAAATAGCCGTCGGCGTCCATATAGCCGATGTCGCCGGTCAGGAAGCGGTCGCCGACAAAGGCTTCCGCGGTCTCCTTCGGCTTGTCCCAGTAGCCTTTGGTGACGTTCGGGCCGCGAATGCGGATTTCGCCGACCTCGCCGACGGCCAAGACCTTGGCAGGGTCCTCCAGCGAGACGACGTCGATCTCGATGCCGGGCAGCATCAGCCCGATCGAGCCGGGCTTGTCCGGGCCGGCTTCGGGATGAGCAGTGCCGGGCGAGCAGGTCTCGGTCATGCCCCAGCCGCTCTTCAATTTCATGTTGACCTTGCGCTCGAACACCCTGGCCACCTCGACCGGCAGCGGCGCGCCCCCGGAGCCGCAGCTCACCAGCGAGGACAAATCGCGCTTGTCGAGATCGGGCAACGCCGCGATCGCGATCCACATGGTCGGCACCCCTGGAAAAGCGGTGGCGCGCTTGAGCTCGATGTCGCGCATCACGGCCTCGACATCGAAGCGCTGATGCAGCGAGATCAGATTGCCGCGCCGGATCGAGGACAACAGCACCACCGTCAGCGCATAGATGTGGAACAGCGGCAGCACGCAGATCACGCGCTCGATCGCGTTGCGCCTGGCCCGCGCCGGGGCGCCCCAGACGTCGTAGATCGAGACCGAAGCGGTCAGATTGCCATGTGTGAGCATGGCGCCCTTCGGCAGTCCCGTGGTGCCGCCGGTATATTGCAACAGCGCGACGTCATCGGCAGAGATCGCGGGCCATTGCGACGGTCTTGTCGCGCCGTCGATGAATTGCCTGCAGGTGATGACCTCGGGCCGGTCCGGCAGCGGCGCTTGCTGGGTGCCGACCTTGCCCCAATGATCGTCCTCGCAGACGATCAGCCGGTCGAGCAGGCCGCGATCGAGGAATTTCAGGGCGGTCGGGAGCAGCGCCGAGAGATTGGAGGTGACCAGCACGCGCGCGCAGGAGTCAGAGAGCTTGTGTGACAGCGCGATCTCGCCGTCGAGCGGTGACAGATGCACCACGCGCGCGCCGGCCTTCAACGCGCCGAAGAAATTGACGGGATGATCTGGCGTGTTGCCGAGGAACAGCGCCACCGACGCGTCCTTGCCGTAGCCGGCGCACAGGTAGGCGGAAGCCGCGATCTCGACCATCGCTTCCAGTTCGGCAAAGCTGAGCGCACGGTCGCGGAATTCGATCGCCGGCCGCGCGCCGAATTCCGCTGTCGCCTGCGACAGCAGGTCCGGCAAGGTGCCGCGCGGCAGGGGGTCGTCCCAATGGACGCCTTCGGGATAAAACTGTTCGCCGGGATGGGTCATGCGCCAACAACAAAGATCGTCATTCCGGGGCGCACCAACGGGTCCGCGCAAAGCGCGGCCCGATGACAGGCTCCGTGCGAATCCGAAATCTCGAGATTCCGGGTTCGATGCTTCGCATCGCCCCGGAATGACGGTTGATCGAAACGAAGGCCCATCACGCCGCCTTCGAGCTCGCCGCCAGCGACGCGAACGTCTTGCCCTCGGCCGCGAGCCGCGCCAACAGCGGCGCCGGCTGCAGCGAGGGATCGTTGGTCTCCTTGGCATAATACGACAGCCGGTCGGCGATCTGCTTGAGGCCGACCTGGTCGGCATAGAACATCGGGCCGCCGCGATAGATCGGCCAGCCATAACCGTAGAGCCAGATCACGTCGATATCGCTCGGACGCGCCGCGATACCCTCTTCCAGGATCCGCGCGCCCTCGTTGATCATCGGATACATCATGCGCTCCAGGATCTCGTCGTCGCTGACGACGCGCCGCTTGCGGCCGAGCCGCGTCAGAGTCTCGTCGATCAGCCTCTCGACCTCGGGATCGGGCAGCGGCGCGCGCGAGCCGGCTTCGTATTTGTAGTAGCCCTTGCCCGTCTTCTGGCCGAACCTGCCGGCCTCACACAGCGCGTCCGCGATTTCCGACTTGATGCCGCGATCCTTGCGCGAGCGCCAGCCGATATCGAGGCCGGCGAGATCGCCCATCGCGAACGGGCCCATCGGCATGCCGAATTTCGTCACCACGGCATCGACCTGCTGCGGCAGCGCGCCTTCGAACAACAGTTTCTCCGCCTGCTTGCCGCGCTGCGCCAGCATCCGGTTGCCGACAAAGCCGTCGCAGACCCCGACCACCGCCGGCACCTTGGCGATCTTGCGCGCGATCGAGACCGCGGTCACCAGCGCGTCGGGCGCGGTCTTTTCGGCGCGGACGATCTCGCACAGCTTCATCACATTGGCCGGCGAGAAGAAGTGCATGCCGAGCACGTCCTGCGGCCGCTTCGTCTCCTTGGCGATCTCGTTGATGTTCAGATATGACGTATTGCTGGCGAGCACCGCGCCGGGCTTGGCGTATTGGTCGAGCTTGCCGAACACCTCCTTCTTCACCGCCATAGTCTCGAACACGGCTTCGATGACGAGGTCGGCGTCCTTGACATGCTCCAGGCCGACCACGCCGTTGATCAGGCCCATGCGCTTGGCCGGCGCATCCGGTGCAATGCCGCCGCGCGCCGCGGTGGCCTCGTAATTCTTCTGCATCACGCCCAGACCGCGCTTGAGCTGCTCCTCGCCGGTCTCGATCAGGGTCACCGGGATGCCGGCATTGGCAAAGGACATCGCGATGCCGCCACCCATGGTGCCGGCGCCGATAATGGCGACCCGCTCGATCGCCCGCGGCTTGGTGCCCTCGGGCACGCCGGAGATCTTGGCGGCCTCGCGCTCGGCGAAGAAGGCGTAGCGCTGCGCCTTCGACTGATCGCTCGCGACCAGCTTGAGGAAACCCTCGCGCTCCTTCTTCAGGCCTTCGTCGAACGGCAGATCGATCGCGGCGCCGACGGCGTCGGCGGCGGCGAACGGCGCCTCCAGCC
>NZ_JBAURI010000611.1:0-2513 GCF_049581145.1 Bradyrhizobium sp. | reverse complement strand
TCTCCTCGGTCGCGGACGCCACCGACTGCACGTTGGACGAGGCTTCTTCCGACGCGGTGGCGACCGTGGTCGTGTTCTGCTGGGCGCGCTCCGCCGTCGCCGTCAGCGTGCGGGCCGAAGCTTCGAGCTCGGTCGAGGCCGACGACACGGTCTCCACGATCTGGCCGACGGCCGATTCGAATCCCGCCGCGAGCTTGTGCATCTCGGCCTTGCGCTGCCGCGCGGCAACTTCGTCCTGCCTGGTCTTGGCTTCCGCCTCCTCGCGCGCCTTCTCCCCGGCCTTGACCTTGAAGCCTTCGACCGCCTGCGCCATATCGCCGACTTCGTCGTTGCGCTCGAGCCCCGGCAGCACCACGCTGAAATTGCCGCTCGCGAGTTCCTTCATGCCGGCCGTGAGGCCGGCAAGCGGACCAATGATGCCGCGCGCAATCAGGAACGCGATCAGGAGGCCGAGCAGCACGGCAGCGCCGGCGACGGCTTCCTGCGTCAAGATAGTGCCGCTGATGCGGTCGCCAGTCTCGGTGTCGGTTTGCTGGACCGTTTGCAGGATCGACGACTTTGCCTTGTCCATTTTCTCGATGGCGGCAAGGATCACCGGCGTGACGCTCTTGTAGTAGAGCTGATCGCCTGCAACGAGATTGGGGCCGGTCTTGTCAAAGGCCTCGGCATATTTGGCGACGCCCGTCTTGGCCGCGACCAATAGCGCGCCGAGATTGGACGGAAGATCGGCTTTTTCGAGCAGGGCGATTTGCGCCTGGGCGTTGGCGACGTTGGTCTTGAACGTTGCAAAGCCCTTGGCATCGCGGGTTGCCAGCATTCGCCAATTCGCCACGCGCACCAGCAGGACCTTCGAGAACAGAGCGCCGGCAGCCGATTCCGTCGGCGTTCCCGCCGCGGCGTCAACGAATTTCTGCACGTCGACCGCCATCTGGTCGCCCTCGCTGAACAACAGCTTGCGGCCGGCCAGCATCTGCTTGACGGCGTCGCCCAGCGCCGCTCGTTTGGCGCCCAGTTCCGTCATGTCCTTCTCGACCTCCTTGTAGGCCGTTCGCCGCTCCTCTGAAGTCGTTGCTCGCTGCGCCTCCTCGAGCAGATCGCTTACTTTTGCCAGACGTTTGTCGGATTCCGCGAAGGACGCCTCATCCTGGTCGAACGCGTAGCGCAGAATGGCGCGACGGATCGCCTGCAACTCGGTCGTGATTTCCCCGACCCGAATCGCGTTCTTGGATTGCAAGGTGAGCACGGCGACCTGATCGCGAATGGCGGTCAGTTGCCAGACCCCGAAACTTGCGAGCGCCGCGCAAAACAGCAGCAGCGCACCAAAGCCGCCATAGAGTCGGCCGCGAATTCGGAGGTTCAAAAATGACATGGAGGACGATCCTTACAAACTGAGGCCGGTTGAGAGCTGGCGAAACGAACGGAAAACCCCGTGCCTTCCACGAGCAGTACGGTCCGAGTTGCGAATGAATGCTAAATTATGCGTACCGTGGGACTACGGCATTCGCGCGCAAGTCATTGACGCTCTGTAAGTTTGTGGCTGCATCTAAAATGCGGCACAATTTTTAGCGGAAGCCATCGTTTTCGCTCTCCCAATCGGCTTCCCAGGGGATTTCGCCACCAGGCGAATTCGGCACACCGGCCTCATGTCTTCATCCCGGAGTACCTTGTGCCATGTAGCGCGCTGCTGGAGCGGGAAACGTCGCCGGTCAGGTTGTTGCAAATCGCAACGGCGGCGACCGGTCGTGCGCTTGCTACGCCGCACGCACCGAGTTGAGGAATTTGTCCACTTCACGCTTCAGCCGGTGGCTGTCGCCCGAGAGGGTTTGCGCGGCTGCGAGCACCTGCGACGAGGCCGATCCGGTCTCGTCGGCTCCGCGCTGCACGTCGGTAATGTTGGACGAGACCTGCTGCGTGCCATGCGCTGCCCGCTGAACGTTCCTCGAGATTTCCTGTGTCGCGGCGCCCTGCTCTTCGACCGCGGCCGCGATGGTCGAGGAAATCTCCGACAGTTTCTCGATGGTGGCGCTGATCTCCTGGATCGCGCCGACGGATTCCTGCGTCGCGGCCTGGATGCCATTGATCTGCTGGCCGATCTCGCCGGTCGCCTTCGAAGTCTGCTCGGCCAGCGCCTTCACCTCGGAGGCCACGACGGCAAAACCGCGACCGGACTCGCCGGCGCGGGCCGCCTCGATGGTCGCGTTCAGCGCCAACAGGTTGGTCTGGCCGGCAATGGTGTTGATCAGTTCGACCACGTCGCCGATGCGCGCCGCCGCCTTCGACAGTTCACCGACACGGTCGTTGGTCTTGCGCGCCTGATCGACCGCAGCGTTGGCCATCCGCGCCGATTCCTGCACCTGGCGGCTGATCTCGTTGACAGAAGAGGCCATCTCCTCGGTCGCGGACGCCACCGACTGCACGTTGGACGAGGCTTCTTCCGACGCGGTGGCGACCGTGGTCGTGTTCTGCTGGGCGCGCTCCGCCGTCGCCGTCAGCGTGCGGGCCGAAGCTTCGAG
>NZ_JBAURI010000610.1:0-3100 GCF_049581145.1 Bradyrhizobium sp. | reverse complement strand
CTTTGGAGGCCGCTCAGCCCGACCGGGCGGAGTGGCCACGCCGAAGGCGACGGTGTCAAACAAGCCGGATCGCCGGGGAGAGCGCGAAGTAAGCCGTAAAGCCATTGCGCAGGGAATGTCGGAGTGTTTCCGCTGAACCTGTATGCTCGTGTGCTTTGTTTTCGTTCTGCTATTTGCACACGAGACCGCGGGTGCAGCGTGCACCCGGCATTCCCTGCGCCCTCGTTCTCGAGGCGCAAGACTTCTGGCAAAGCTCGGGCGCATCACGCCGCGAGACCGTGAACCCGTATCTGGGTTTGAATGCGAATTCGTGGGCGCGGGCTTGGGCGCATCCGCCCTTCAGGGCCGCACCGCCGGCGTCTCCATCGGCATGCCCTTCGCCCGTACCATCAGATAGAGCTCGAGCTCGACCAGTTCGGGCGCGCCGTAGTCGTAAGGTTGCGCGCGGACGCCGAAGATGCAGCCGCGCAGGCGCCGTTCCAGCGAGCCGAGCGATTGCCATTCCAGCCGGTACAAGGGATAGCCGGTCGGCTGGCCCTGCGTGATCGCTGAGCCCGCAAGGTGCTTGTCAAAATTGTCGTCGTGGCAATTGGCACAGGCGAGGTTGAGCTGGCCCTCGCGATGCAGAAACAAGTCGTGGCCCCTGTCAATGAAGGGTTTGAGTTGCGGATCGTCGCCGGCCGCAATCGGCATGCCCAGCGACTGCCGGGCGACGAAGGCGGTCAGCGCCAGCAGGTCGTGGCTTTCATAGGGCAACGGCGTCGCCTGCTGATGATTGGCGCGGCAGAGATTGATGCGCTGCTCCAGAGTGACGGGGCGTGAGAGAGACGGCTCGAACGCCGGATAGCGGGCGGCCGTGCCCTTCATGCTGGTCGATGCATCGTCATGGCAGTCCGCGCAGGCCTTGTCAGCCGCGCCCATCTTCTTCTTCCACAACGCTTCGCCGTCGAGCACGGACAGCATGCCGGGATTGGCGGTGTCGTCGTCCTGGATCGCCCTGGTCTCCGGCGTCATGAAGCTGTAGCCGGAGCGGCGCTGGTCGGGCGGGATCTCACTGGCCGCGAGGGGGACGGCGATGAGCAGCAGCGCCGCCAGCATGATCGTGCGCGAAGTCGTCATTCGACGCTGATCGAGGCCGACGCGGTTTCGGAAAAGCCCTCGTCGCCGATCCATTCGAACTCGAATTTGCCGCTGTCCCTGGCGATCGTGAAGAACGACAAGAACGGGTTGGCGGCGATCGCCGGAAACAGGTCGGCGCGAAAGATCTCCTCGCCATTGTAGCGGCACGTGAAGCTGGTGATGATGTTGCGCGGAACGAGGTCGCCGGCCGCGGTGCGGCGAAAGCCGGTCTCCATGATATGCGACACCAGGGCCTTGATCTCGATGATGTCGCCGCGCTTCGCCTTGTGCGGGACGTTGATCAATGCGGCGGCCATGGATCAGTCCTCCTCGGTGCAGGCCGCCAGCGTCACCACGACGTCGACGCTTGCAGACCAGAACGAGCCGTCTGACAGCCGCGCGATGGCCGTGATCGTCTGGCTGTCGGCGAGCCGGATCCGGGTTCCGACCTGGGCGCGGCCGGCGCGGGGGCCGAGGTGGAAATTGCCGATATTCGGCTGCGGGTTCTTCTCGTTGAAGACGTGGATCGCCTTGACGTAGTCCTGCTCGGTCATCGGACTGTCGACGCTGACTGTCATCGGCACCGTGTTGCCATTCTCGACCAGAGGCGGCACGTCGAGCTTGACCTTGCCGGCATGCACGGCCGCCTCGCCGACGATGGCACGGATGGCTGCGGCCAGCATCGCCGGCGTTGCCTCCGCGGGGCGCACCATTACGCCCGGAGCGGCGCCGGCGATGGCGGCGCCGCCGGCAAGGCCGAGAAAGCGGCGGCGCGTGGCGTGATCGCGGTGGTACATGGTCTTGACGTTCCTATTCGCGCAGCGTGGCAAGATAAGCCAGGATATCTTCGATCTGTTCCGCCGACAGGATCGGCTTGCCGCGCCAGGCGTGGCCGACGCGATCCAGGCCGTCGACGCGATAATAGGACGGCATGATCGTTGCGGGATTGAGACGGGACGCATCGACCAGCCGCAGCCGCAGCTGGCTCACGCTCCAGCGGCTGCCGGCGCCGGCCAGGCTGGGCGCGAGGTCACCCTGGAATTTCTGTTCCGGAAACGGCCCGGAGTGGCAGAGAATGCAGGTGCTGGCGCGGTCGACGATGAGCGCACGGCCGCGCGCGGCGTCGCCGGCAGCGCCGGTCAGCGAATCCGGAATGCCGTCGCCGACGACGGTGTAAGGTGCGAGCGCCTGCGCCGCGGTGATCGCGGGCAGGGCGAACCCAAACACCGTCAGGCAGGCCATCTGGAGAACCGATCTAGCCAAAGCTGTCCGCCGTGATCGTGTGGTACCATCGTTGCGCATCCTCGGCTTCGCGCGCGCGCAATTCACGCGGCGCATCGACCGGACTGTTACCACCGCTGCCTTCGGCCTCGACAAAGATGTCGTCCTTGGGCTGATAGGTGCCGGCGAGCGAGAACGCGTAACCCGGCGCCACCGTGTTGTAGCAGATGCCCTGCAGCCGCGGCGCCTGCGGCGTCTTGCCGGAGAGCAGGCTCGCGACCGCGGCGGCGCAGGCCTTGCCTTGCGCGTTCGCGGCCGATGCCGATTTCGGAATTCCGCCGCCGAGACAGGCATCGCCGATGACATGGATGTCGGGCACGAGTTTTGAGGCGAAGCTTAAGGGATCGATCGGGCACCAGCCGCTGCGATCGGCGGCGCCGGCGATGTCGGCGATGCGGCCGGCCTTTTGCGGCGGGATCACATTGGCGACCGCCGGCGTGTAATTGCCGAACTCGGTGACGATGGTGTTGGTGGCGGGATCGACCGAGGTCACCCGGCCGCCCTGCGACAGTCCGATCCGTTCGATCATCGCGCCATAAAGCTCCTTCCATGCCGTCTCGAACAGACGCTGTTGCGGGATCGTGTCCTTGGCGTCGAGGATCAGGATTTTGGCGCGCGGCTTGTTCGCCTTCAAATAATGCGCGATCAGGCTGGCGCGCTCGTAAGGCGCCGGGGGGCAGCGCGCGGGGCTGGCCGGCAC
>NZ_JBAURI010000609.1:0-2831 GCF_049581145.1 Bradyrhizobium sp. | reverse complement strand
AATCGGCGCACCAGCCAAGCAGCCACGCCAATCAGGGCCAGCACGGCCACAAAAGCGAAGAAAAAGGTCACTGCAGGCATGCTCTATCCCCGGCCAATACCGCTTCCATCAAGCCTTCGCATTTGTCAAACGCAGCGCACCCTGCGGCGAACGAAGCCTGAGATCGGCATGATTCCTTAACCCACCACGGCAGGAACTGCCGTCCAGATAGCTTAATAACCCATGAATCGCCTGAACCAAAACGACTTCTTGGGCGTGCCGGTATGGCTGAACCAACGGGGTTAACGCAGCATTCGTGGCGAAAATGCGCGCAAACTGGTGACGGCGGCGATCTGGCTGCAATATTCCATCGCGGGCCGGTCTACGCTCCTTAACTGCCTGTTAACCATACAGGCGGCAAATTCTGCCTAGCTGCGGGCACCGGGCCCGCGAGGGAAGCGGAGCGGAGCGATGTCCATCAGCGATATTCCGACCCTGTCGATGTTGCGGACCACGATGCAATGGCACCAGGAGCGCCAGAAAGTCCTCTCTGAAAACGTCGCCAACTCCGACACGCCGAACTTCAAGCCGCGTGATCTGGTCGAGCCGAAATTCGACAGCACCGGCGCGCCGGCCGGCACGATGGGGACGCTGGCGATGACGCTGACCAGCGCCGGCCACATCACGCCGTCCGGCGGCGGCACGGACGCCTTCGACCAGAACAAGCGGGCAGGCTTTCAGACCCGTCCGGCCGGCAACGCCGTCAATCTCGAGGATGAGATGACGAAGTCCGCCAATAACCAGATGGATTATCAGGCAGTCACCGGGCTCTACAGCAAGAGCCTGCAGCTGCTGAAGACGGCGATCGGCAAGGGCTAGGGCACGCTAGCGGCGGGAGAACGAGATCATGGCAGATGACGGCAGCGACTTCGCCCGTTCGATGGGGATTGCGACGTCGGGCCTGCGCGCGCAGGCCGGGCGGATGCGGGTGATTTCGGAGAACATCGCCAACGCCGATTCCACCGCGGCGACTCCCGGCGGCGATCCCTACCGGCGCAAGATCCCGACCTTCTCCTCGACGCTCGATCGCGCGCTGGACGCCAAGGTCGTTGCGCTCGGCAGGGTGGCGCCCGATCAATCCGCTTTTCACACGAGATACGAACCGTCCAACCCCGCCGCGGACGCGACCGGCTACGTCAAATACCCCAACGTCAATTCGCTGGTTGAAATGACCGACATGCGCGACGCGCAGCGATCCTATGAGGCGAACCTCAACATCATCAGCGCCACCCGCCAGATGATCCAGCGCACACTCGACATCCTCAAGGCCTGAAGGAGACCCTAAGCCATGGCTTCACCGATCGTTGCCGCCAACGCCTATGCCAACCTCGCCCGCATCCTGGACACCGGCGGTGCCGGCAAGAGCTCGCAGGATTCGAGCGGACCCTCGTTCGGCGCGCTGTTGAAGGATGCGGTCGGAAGCGTGATGGAAGCGGGGCGCAAATCGGATGCCCAGACGGTGGCGATGGCATCCGGCAAGGCCAATGTGATGGACGTGGTGACGGCGGTCGCGGAAACCGATGTCGCGGTCTCGACCCTGGTCTCGGTGCGCGACCGCGTGATCCAGTCCTACGAAGACATCATGAAGATGACGATTTGAGCGCTTTGGCGACGTTCCGGGAAACCGGCCGCGGACCACGCCGATTCATGTGGCTCGTCATTGCGAGCGACCGGGTGGCGCGATGCACGCGCCCGATAACAGGCACCGCGAAGCAATCCACGGGCCCGGCAATCCGTCGGGATTGCTTCGCCGCAAGAGCTCCCCGCAATGACGGCGGAGGAGCCGGGAGGACAAGAAGGAATGACAAATGACCGGTGCTGAAACTCTCGACGTGGCGCGCGATGCAATCTGGACCATCGTGGTGGTGTCCTCGCCCCTGATGGTGGTCGGCCTCGTGGTCGGCGTCGTGGTGTCGCTGTTCCAGGCGCTGACCCAGATCCAGGAGCAGACGCTGGTGTTCGTGCCGAAGATTCTGGCGATCTTCGTCACATTGCTGCTCGCGCTGCCCTTCATGGCCGATGCGCTGCACAGCCACATGATGCGGATATCGTCGCGAATCATCGGCGGTTGATGCATGTATCGCTCATGCGCATCGACGTCTCCTTCCTGCCCGTGCTCGCCGCCACCTTCATGCTGGTGTTCGCGCGCATCGGCGCCATGGTGATGCTGATGCCGGGCCTGGGCGAGGCCAACATTCCCGTGCGCATCAAGCTGTCGATCGCGCTGCTGTTGACGCTGATCATCCTGCCGCTGCACCGCAATGCCTACCAGATCGACCTGCAGTCGCTGACCTCGCTGTTCGTGGTGATGCTGCATGAGATCATCATCGGCATCGTGCTCGGCGCCACCGCGCGGGTGACGTTGTCGGCGCTCCAGGTGGCGGGTTCCGTTATCGCCCAGCAGATGGGGCTCGGCTTCGTCACCTCGGTCGACCCGACCCAGGGCCAGCAGGGCGTCCTGATCGGAAACTTTCTCACCATGCTCGGGGTGACGTTGCTGTTTGCGACCGACAGCCATTACCTCGTGATCGCCGCGCTGAACGACAGCTACAACATCTTTTCACCGGGTGAGACGATGGCAAGCGGCGACGTCGCTTCGCTGGCCACCCGCGCCTTCGCCGCGGCGTTCCGGATCGGCCTGCAACTGTCCGCCCCGTTCCTGGTGTTCGGCCTGGTGTTCAACATCGGGCTTGGCGTGCTGGCGCGGCTGATGCCGCAGATGCAGGTGTTCTTCGTCGGCGTGCCGCTGTCGATCTTCGCGGGCTTCTTGATCCTCATGCTCGTGATCGCGG
>NZ_JBAURI010000608.1:0-9390 GCF_049581145.1 Bradyrhizobium sp. | reverse complement strand
GCAGGGAGTCGGCCAGCGAGGAGCGGCCATTGGACGACCACACTGCACAGCTCAGTCAAGGCCGGATCTACAAGGTTGCCGTGGCCAGCATCGTGGGCTCGGTGATCGAGCAATATGATTTCCTGGTCACCGGCGTGATCGCGGCCACGATCTGGGGCCAGGTCTTCTTCAAGCTTCCGGGTCTCGCGGCAGCGGCCGCTGCGATCGGCGTGTACGGCATCGGCATCATCATCCGCCCGATTGGGGCCTACATCTTCGGTCATCTCGCCGACCGGCGCGGCCGCAAGGATTCGCTGGTCTATGCGCTGGTGCTGATGGGCGTCAGCACGCTGCTGATCGGGCTTACGCCCGGTTATGACAGAATCGGCGTGGTCGCGCCGGTCCTGTTGATCGTCTTGCGGCTGGTGCAGGGCATCAGCTTCGGCGCTGAGTTCGGCACCGCCGCGACCTGGGTTGCCGAACAGGCGGCGCGCTCGAAGCATCGCGCCTTCTGGAGCGCATGGGTGGGCTTCGCGATCCCGATCGGGCTGCTGCTCGGCTTCGGTTCGGTGATTTTCGTGAAGTCGCTGATGACGCCGCAGGCGTTTGTGGCGTGGGGTTGGCGTATCCTTTTCATATTCGGCTTTCTGGTCGCGGTCGTCGGCATCGTCATCCGCACACGCACCGAGGATAGTTTTGTGTTCGAGCATCACAGGGCGCAGCAGGCGGTGCTCGACTATCCGGCCACGCAGGTCTGGCGCGAAATGCCACTGACCATCCTGCGCACCTCGCTGGTGAACGCCATGTTCGGTGGTGCATTCTTCCTGTATTTCGTGTTCGGCACCAGCTACATGAAGGCGGTCGGCTTTTCCGGCTCGACGCCCGAGATGATCGGATTGATCGCGGCTGGATTCATGTTGCTGTTCATGCTGCTCGGTTCGT
Organism: Bradyrhizobium sp.; assembly: GCF_049581145.1. GTDB lineage: Bacteria > Pseudomonadota > Alphaproteobacteria > Rhizobiales > Xanthobacteraceae > Bradyrhizobium. The sequence continues at coordinate 8,469 of NZ_JBAURI010000608.1, read as the reverse complement.
GGCTCGCCGACGTGTTCAACCGCCGGGCGATCCTGTTGATCGCCTCTGTCGTGTTTCTCATTTTCGCCGTCCCGTATTTCTATCTCATCAATACCGGCAGCTTCCTGCTTGCCGCGATCGGTGAGGTCATTGGATTTGGCTTTGTGTTCGGTTTCGGCTACGGCGCGATTCCCGCGTTCTACACCGAAAACTTCCCGACCCGCTATCGCGCCTCGGGTGCGAGCGCCGCTTACCAGATCTCGCAGGTCTACGGCGGCGGGTTGATCCCGATCGTCGCCGGATTGATCCTGAACGCCTACGGCATTCATCGCGCCTATATCTATATCGGCGTTCTCGTCATGTTTTACGCGGGGCTGGCGATCTTCGCGATCCTCGGCACGCCCGAAACGAGGGAGGTCGATCTGGAAGGCATGGTGGCGCGCAGCTGAGAACCGCCTCGTTCCTGGAGCTGTCTTCGCCGACGGATCAGACGCCTGGAGGAATCAGATCCGGGAAACCCGTAATGCGGCGGATGCGCCCCTCTTTCAGCACGGCGAAGTCGGTCCCCTCGATCGGGCTGTCGGCGACCCGGGGCCGAGCCGCCCACGAGAAGCGCAATGACAAGCGATCGTGTCGACGTCGGTTATCTCGGTTCCTCCTTCGTTGCGCCGGTCGAGCCGGCCGGCGCACTATCGAAGGCGTGCGCGGCCGAATCGATCACCTCGGAGCCATGGGCTCGGTCCCCCATTACCCGGCGCCTTGAGCTGCCCTGTTGGCCGGAAAGCCGAATCTTCTCGTCCTGCGCCGCGCCGAGAAGGAATCTCCCAAGCGACGCCGCAAGATTGCAATAGCTCTCCATTGCGTCTCGCGCTCGACGGCCGCAGATTCAACGGGTGAACCAACCCGTGAGACAGCCGGTGGCGCAAGATCAATTGTCCGATCCGTTCGGTGAGCCGCATCTGATTGCGACGCTGCCGCAGGCCAGTCGCGTGACCGGCTTTGCCGGCATCGCGCTGTTTGTCGCGGTTGCGGTGCTGTTGCTGGCGGCACGGGGAATGATTGGCTAGCTTGGCGAGGGTCGTGCATGATTGGCCGCGCATGCCGCCGGTCGCGCGATCAGCTTTTCGAAGGCAATCGCCGAGGGGACGTCGAGCCGTCCCGGCGTCTTCAGTCTCCATAGGGTTCGCTCGATCTCGAGGCCGCGCATCTTGATGATCTTCAGCCGATCGAGCGCGATCTGATCCTTCACCGCGGCCTCTGACACGATCGCAACTCCGAGGCCTGCCGCCACCACCTGCTTGATCGCTTCGGTGCTGCCGATTTCGAGCGTGCGGCCCGGCTCGATCTTGCGGGCGCCGAGCGCCTGGGAAATCACCTCGCGCGACCCGGAGCCGGGCTCACGCACGATCAGGATCTCATCGGCAATGCGCTTCGGATCGATCGGCTGGTTCGACAGCGTGAAGTGGTGCCTTGGACCGACGATCAGTTCCATGATGTCGGTTCGCCACGGCTCGGAGGTCAGGCCGTCTTCCTCGACCGGGCCTTCCACCAGCCCGATTTCGATCTCATGCGCCAGCATCAGCTGCGCGATGTCGCGGGTGTTGGCGCTGGTGAGCTGCAGATCGATGCCGGGATATTGCGCATGGAACGCGCCGAGATAGTCGGGGATGAAATAGGTCGCGATCGTGGTCGAAGCGCCGATCCGCAGCGATCCGCTGTTGAGGTCGCGCAATGCGCGCAGTTCCTCCTCGGCTGCCCGTTCGGCGGCGAACAGCATTTCCGCGTGCCGCATCAGGGCTGCGCCCTCGCGCGTCGGCTTGACGCCGCGGGGGGTGCGGTCGAGCAGCAGGCATCCGAGCTGCAGCTCGAAATCGCGCACGCCCTTGGAGATGGCGGGCTGGCTGAGCAGCAGGACCTCCGCCGCTTTCGAGAAGCTCCCGGTCCGGGCCACGGTCGCAAAGAGCCGCAGCAAATGAAGATTGAGGGGCATAACTTTTCTCTATTCCGTCAAACAAAAAAGATATTAACCGCCAGGCGAGGGAAAGCGTAAAGAATATTCTCCAGAGCCTAGGAGATTGCGTGTCCCGCCAGTTGTCGTCCGTTCGTCCGCTTCCCTCGCGGCTGATTGAGGGGGTGGTCGCCCGGCTGCCCGGGGTTGGACTCTGCGCGCTCCTCACCGTGCTTGCCTTTGCCGCGCAGGCCCTCGAGACGCGCGGCCTCGGGCATCCCTACGTCGAAGCGCTGGTGCTTGCGATCTTTCTGGGCATGATCATCCGCGCGGTCTGGAAGCCTCCACGAGCTTGGCAGATGGGCATCGCGTTCAGCGCCAAGCAGCTCCTTGAACTCGCGGTGATGCTACTGGGCGCCTCGCTCGACCTGACCCTGGTCGCGAAGTCCGGCACACTGCTTCTGGTTGCGATCGTGGTCATCGTGGCGCTGTCGCTTGGCGTGAGCTACAGCGCAAGCCGGCTGCTTGGACTGCCCAGCAAGCTCTCGATCCTGGTGGCCTGCGGCAATTCGATCTGCGGCAATTCGGCGATCGCGGCCGTGGCGCCGGTGATCGGCGCCAGCAGCGAGGATGTCGGCGCCTCGATCTCGTTTACGGCGATCCTGGGCATCCTCACCGTGATCGGGTTACCGCTGCTGGTGACGCTGCTCGGCTTGTCGGCCACGCAATATGGCATCCTCGCTGGGCTCACTGTCTACGCGGTTCCGCAGGTGCTGGCGGCAACGCTCCCGGTCGGGTTGGTCTCGACGCAGATCGGCACCTTCGTCAAGCTGGCGCGGGTCCTGCTGCTCGGTCCGATCGTGGTAGCGCTCTCGCTTCTGTTTCGCAAAGCCAATGCAGGGTCGGGCAAGAAGGTCAACGCGCTGACATGGGTGCCCTGGTTCGTGCCGGGCTTTCTGCTCTTTGCAGCCGTTCGGTCGGCCGGTCTGATCCCGCAAGTCGCCGCGGCGCCGATCGCTGCCACAGCCGGTGTGCTGACGATCAGCTCCATGGCGGCACTCGGCCTCAGCGTCGATCTCAGACTGTTGGCGCGGATCGGACCGCGGGTGACCGCGGCGGTCACGGCATCGCTGTTGTTTTTGATTGCGATGAGCCTTCTCGTCGTTCGCTGGTTCTGATCAGTTCAATCATTCTCGATGCCGTCGCGCAGCAGGCCCCAGCGCACGGTGGCGTGGTGCTCGATCGGCCGCAGCACGAGGCGTCCGAGCAAAATCCGGTCGACGCCGATCGCGAGCATGCCGACCACGATCCGCCCCGATAGAAAATATTGCTGGGCATTGCAGAGCTGATGGCCGATGCCGTCCGTGCTCGCGATCATCTCGCCGCCCGCCAGCGAGCGGAAGCCGAACGCGGATGCGCAGACTGCCCTCGGGGGGGCCGCCCGCCACGCGCGCTGCTTGGCCGAAGATCGGCCCGGGCGCGATTGAGTCCATTGGCAAACAGCACGCTGAAATGCTCGCGCTTGGCGACCTCTGGCCAGGCCCGCACCGCCATGTCGGCGCTACTCTGGGCGTTGCCGTGCAGAACGATCACCAGCGATGCCGCCTTGGTGGGCCGAGCTGCGCGGTGAACGTCCGCGTCACGCTGCCCACGACGATGTTGTCGCAGAGCGCCGGAGCTGCTCAGCAGGCAAAGGCTGCGAGTGCGGTCAAACGCGCCGCACGCGGAAACCGGGTCATGGCAAGTCGGGATCGCGCCTGATCAGGATTGCGGCGGGTTGCACCATTCGCGGGCACGAGCCGGCCGCCCTACGGTGCCGGTCTGGAAGCGCGTCGATCCTGAACATTAAATTATCGCTGATCAGATGGCTGCCGCGATGGCATGGGGCGCGCGCCGTCCGGCTACGATTCGCTATCGCAACAGCGGGTTAACCAGTTCCAGTTTCGGACCTTTGGGCGGCGGCCAAGTGAAGCGCCGTGGCAACACATCATGTGAATTTGTTTGCCGGCGTGCCGGCTGCCTAGACAAAGTCGCGATCTGGCAACACGCTGCGCTTGCATCACCGAAGATTCCAAAATTCGGTTTCGACAGAATTCGAACTGGGGCTCAACATGAAACTCGTGACGGGGTTGCTTGCGGTAGTTCTCTTCTTGGCGGGGGTGGGGGCAAGCCACGCGGTCGTCCGCATCGCGGACGACCGCGGTGGCCGGATCGGAACCTACGTCGACAAGTATCAGGACCTGCGCAGCTCCGGCGAAGCCGTGATCATCGACGGCCTCTGCGCGTCGGCCTGCACCATCGTCCTCGGCGCGATTCCCCGCGACAAGATCTGTGTAACCTCGCATGCCACGCTGGGCTTCCATGCGGCGTGGGATTTCGGCGCCAATGGCCGGGCGATCACCAACCCCGAAGCCACCCAGATGCTGTACTCGATGTATCCCTCCCCGGTGCGGCGCTGGATTGCCGCGCGCGGTGGCCTGACGCCGCGCATGATCTTCCTGCGCGGCAGGGAATTGCAGACCATGTACAAGCCCTGTTATCTCGACGCCCAGGCCTCCGCCGCGAAGTTGCCGATGTCGTCGGTCTCCGCAACGTCCGCAACGAGGCTGCCGATGTCGCAGGCCTCCGCCACCAGGCCGCCATCGTCGCACTGAGCCGATCGCTCTCTGAGGTCTGGCTGCGCTGAGGTCGTTGGGGCTCCGCGCGACGTGATCTTCACCGTCATCATGGCGCTTGCCCGGGCCGGTCGCCCGCCTTATTTAGGGCTGATGGGGCAGCCACTTTCAACTCCACAGAACCTGCCTGATCGGACGACGTCTGGTCCGGCGAGGTTTGCCGCGCTGCACCCGGCTGGCAAGGGCTTGCCGGTTGCCGCGATGGCCGGTGCCGGACTTGGCGCATTGGTCATGCTCGGCGCATTGTCGCTGTGGTTCCACTACGGGACCACGGTGTTCTTCGAGATGGTCGCCTCGGGCTTGTCGGCCTGCTTCTGATCGAGGCGCATAAAGGAATTCAGCATGGCTCAGACCGCCTCCGCTCCCGCTGCTGGCCGTCCGCTGGTGATTTTCGCATCCTTTGCCGGCAGTCTGGTGCTCGGGCTTCTGGTGATGCTTTGGGCGTTGGGCGACATGCACAAGGTGACCACACCAGGCGCTATCGGCGGCCCGTTCCAATTGACCGACCAGAGCGGCGAACTCGTCACGGAAAAGAGCCTGGACGGGCGCCCGACCCTGATCTTCTTCGGCTACACCCATTGCCCCGACGTCTGCCCGACCACGCTGTTCGAGATTTCAGAGGTGCTGCGGGCCATGGGTAAGGATGCCGACCGCGTCAACGCCTATTTCATCTCGGTCGATCCCGAGCGCGACAATCAGGCGGCGATGAAGGACTATCTGTCCAGCTTCGATTCCCACCTGAAGGGGCTGACCGGCGATCCGGCGGCCGTGACGCAAGTCACCAAGGAATACCGGGTCTATGCCAAGAAGGTTCCCCTGAAAGACGGCGACTATACCATGGACCACACCGCGCTCACCTATCTGATGGATCGCGACGGTAAATTCGTCGCTCCGTTCAACCTGAACCGGACGCCTCAGGAAGCCGCCGCCGATCTGGTACATTATCTCTAACGCGAATGAGCGGCTTCCAGGGGCGAAACATCGCTCGAATTGGCGGGCAGATGGTCTATAAGGCCGCTCCAGTCCTCAAGACATCGGCAAAACCGTTGCGGATCGTGTCTTTCCTTACCGCAATACCGCTTTCTCGGGCAAATCGCGGGCCTGCCGCCGTGCTCGCCGCCTCGCTGTTGGCAGCTGTCTTGTCCGGTGTTCCGGTGGCGCAAGCCCAGACCTTGCCAAAAGCGCCCGCAGCGGCGGCGCCGCAGGCAGTCCCCGGGTTCTGGGACCCGCGGCGGCGCCCGGAGCGGCCGGACTTATCGCGCCTCACCGTGATCCGGTTTCTGACCGAGACCGACTATCCGCCGTTCAATTTTACCGGCCCCGACGGCAATCCGGCCGGCTTCAATGTCGATCTGGCGCGCTCATTGTGCGACGAGATCAAGGTTACCTGCACTATCCAGATGCGGCGGTTCGAGACGCTGCTCGATGCGATTTCCAGCAACCGGGGCGATGCCATCATCGCCTCCATGGCGGCGACGCCGGAGCTGCGCGCCCGCGTCGACTTCACCGATCCCTATTATCGCGCTCCGGCGCGGTTCGTCTCGCGCAAAGACGCCGCGATGCCGGAGATCCGCCCCGAATATCTCGAGGGCAGGAAGGTCGGCGTCGTCGCCGGCAGCGCGCACGAAGCCTATCTCAAGGCGATGTTCACCGACGCCGAACTGCATTCCTATCCCAATGACGACGCGGTGCGCTCCGCGCTGCGGCGGGGCGAGGTCGATTTCATCTTCGGCGATGGCATCTCGCTGGCGTTCTGGATCAACGGCACCGATTCCGGCGATTGCTGTGCGTTCGCCGGCGGTCCGTTCGTCGAGAGCCGCTATTTCGGCGAGGGCATCGGGATCGCGGTGCGCAAGGGCAACGACCTGTTGCGCCAGGCGCTGAACTGGGCGCTGTTCCGGATCTGGGAAAAGGGCCGCTACACCGACCTGTGGCTGCGCTATTTCTCGGTGAGCCCGTTCTAGGGTAGTGTGTTCCGCAGTCTTTCGTAGGGTGGGCCAGGGCGCCGTTGGCGCCGTGCCCACCAGTCCAGCGGCGGTGGGCACGCTTCGCTTTGCCCACCCTACCGGCGCTTGTCGTTGCGGGGCGCGCAAACGATAAAGCAATTCCGCCTTCGCCTTTCTTGGAGAGCCACTCCCAAAATGTCCACGATCGATCCGTCACAGTTGCGCGTGCTTGCCGAACAATCCAACGCCTGGCCGTTCGAGCAGGCGAAGGCGATTGTCGCGCGGCTGCAGAAGAGGCCCAAGGACGAAGTGAAGGACGAGGTGCTGTTCGAGACCGGCTACGGCCCGTCCGGCCTGCCGCATATCGGCACCTTCGGCGAGGTCGCGCGCACCACCATGGTCCGCCACGCCTTTCGTGTGCTGACCGAGGACAAGATCAAGACCAGGCTGATCGCCTTCTCCGACGACATGGACGGCCTGCGCAAGGTGCCGGACAACGTGCCGAACAAGGAGTTGTTGGCGCAGCATCTCGGCCGGCCGCTGACGCGCGTGCCCGATCCGTTCGGCACCCACACCAGTTTCGGCGCGCACAACAATGCGCGGCTGCGCGCCTTTCTCGACACGTTCGGTTTCGACTACGATTTCGCCAGCTCGACCGACTATTACACCTCGGGACGATTCGACGGCGCGCTGTTGCGCATGCTGGAGCGGCTCGACGCGGTCATGAAGATCATGCTGCCGTCGCTGCGCGAGGAGCGCGCGGCGAGCTATTCGCCGTTCCTCCCGATCTGCCCGCGCACCGGCATGGTGCTGTATGTGCCGATCATGGATCACGACGCCAAGGCCGGAACCATCGCCTATGACGACCCCGAGACCAGGGAGCGCGTGACGCTGCCGGTCACCGGCGGGCACTGCAAGCTGCAATGGAAGCCGGACTGGGCGATGCGCTGGTACGCGCTCGGCGTCGATTATGAGATGGCCGGCAAGGATTTGATCGACTCGGTCAAGCTGTCCGGCAAGATCTGCGCCGCGCTTGGCGGCACGCCGCCGGAAGGTTTCAACTATGAGCTGTTCCTGGACGAACAGGGCCAGAAGATCTCGAAGTCGAAGGGCAACGGGCTCACCATCGACGAATGGCTGCGCTATGCCTCGCCGGAATCGCTGTCGCTGTTCATGTATCGCGAGCCGAAGGCGGCGAAGCGGCTGTATTTTGACGTCATCCCGCGCAATGTCGACGACTACCAGCAATTCCTGGAGGGCTTCCCGCGCCAGGACGCGCGCCAGCAGCTCGGCAATCCGGTCTGGCACATCCATCAGGGCCATCCGCCGAAGGCCGACATGCCCGTCACCTTCCAGCTCCTGCTGACGCTGGTATCGTCGTCAAACGCGGAGAATGCGGAAACCCTGTGGGGCTTCATCGGCCGCTACCGTCCGGGCGTCACGCCCGAGACGCATCCAAAGCTCGATGCCATGGTCGGCTACGCCATCAATTATTATCGCGACTTCGTGGCGCCGACCAAGACGTTCCGCGAGCCGACCGACGGTGAGCGCGCCGCGCTGCAGGACCTGCGCGACGCGCTGTCGCAACTGCCCGCGGAGTCCCCGGCCGAAGAGATCCAGAACGTGGTCTATGAGATCGGCCGCCGCGAGCCGTTTCTCGATCCTGTCAAGAAGGGCAAGGACGGCCGGCCCGGCGTCTCGCTCGACTGGTTCAACATGCTCTACCAGGTGCTGCTCGGCCAGGCGAAGGGCCCGCGATTCGGCTCCTTCGTCGCGGTCTATGGGATTTCGAATGCGGTCGCGATGATCGACGGCGCGTTGGCGCGGTCGGCGTAAAGGCGCTGTCGTCGGACCCATAATTAAAGGCGTCAGTCGTTCTGAAGGATCTCTGCCATTCTGCTCCATCGATGGATGCGGTACG
>NZ_JBAURI010000607.1:0-1573 GCF_049581145.1 Bradyrhizobium sp. | reverse complement strand
CCCTCCAGCAACCCCACCACGCAGCTCTCGCATTGCCCGACGCGGCAACCCGTCGGAATCCGCACACCGTGCCGCTCGGCGAGATCGAGCAACGAGCCGCTGCCCGCGCCCCATTCGAGTTCCAGGCCCGATCGCTTGAACAGAACCTGTTGCGAGCTGTCTGCCGCCGCCTGCGCCGACGGCTGCGGTGAGACAAAACGCTCCTGGAAGATTTCGAAGCTCGGCACGCCGGCCTGCAGCAACGCTTGCCGCATCGTTTCCATCATGACGTCGGGCCCGCACATGTAGAAGCGGGCACGACGCGCGACCAGGGCTTCATCCATCATGCCGAGCGTCAGACGCCCGCGACGGTCGAAGTGGATGCCCTCGATTTCGCCGTCATCGGGCCGGGTATAGCAGGTGGTCACCCTCAGCTCCGGCATTTGGCACGCGAGTGCTGCGATACGCTCGGCAAAGGCATGCCCGCGCCGATTGGGGACGACATAATGAAGGTGCACGTCCGGTCGGCGATCCCAAAGAGCGAGCGTCTCAAGATAGCCCATGAACGGGGTGATGCCGATTCCACCGGCAATCAGCACGATCGGAAATTCATTGCTGCGCGGCAGCAGGAACCTCCCGGCAGGAGCCATCGAATAGAGACAATCGCCAACCCGCAATTCGTCCACCAGCCGCGGCGAAATGGCACCGCCCTTGAGCTTCTTCACGCCGATGCGATACGAGGTCGGTTGCGGGGCCGTCGCGCCGCAGAGCGAATAGGACCGCACCTCGCCTCGCCTTGCCGCTGCTTCATTGCAGGCGAGTGTCAGGAACTGGCCGGCCGCGAACGCCGGCAGGATCGACTTGTCGGCCGCGGCAAGTGTGATCTTTACGACACCATCGGCCTCCGGCTCGACCGCTTCAACCCGCAACGATCGGACGGCGGCCCAAGGCGCGACCTGTCCCAGGAGAGGAACGATATCGCAGCGAAGCGACCGCATGGCGGGCGCGGCGCTGACGGGATCGATCACGCACTCGCTGACCAGCGCATTGAAATTCGCGGTGGTCGCCCCATCCACCGACGAGCCATCGAGGCCGAGGTCCGGACAAGCCTGCCACCAGCCGTAGTCGGCGACCGCAACATTCTCGGCCAAGTCCGGATCGATCCGGGCGCGCATGATCGCACAGCCATCGGAAGTCCGGATCTCGACCCTGTCGCCATCCACCACCTGCCGCGCCTGCGCGAACGCGGTCGGCAAAGCCACGACAGGCACCGGCCACCGGCGACGCAGCGCCGAAATATCACGATGCTGGCTGTGACAATAACAGCCGTTCTTCGCCGTGGTCAGGATAAGCGGAAACGCGGCTTCTGGCGCGGAGGTCGGCGTCAGCATCGGCAGAGCCGGATAACCATGGCGTCGCAGCTTTTCCGAGTAGAACTCGACACGCCCGGTCTCGGTCGAAAATCCCTGGCACGTGCTGCCGCCGCGGGCATATTTGCGATAGCTGTGCTTGAGCGGCAGCCGGACGCCTTCCGGCGCGGCACGAAGCTCGTCGGTCGTGATGCCGAGCGGCTTCAGTACATCATTCCATGCGG
>NZ_JBAURI010000606.1:0-3163 GCF_049581145.1 Bradyrhizobium sp. | reverse complement strand
AAAGCACTCTCCTCACCTGACCATGGCCCGTCGCTATCCGCGTTGGCTATGCCCTCGAATAGAATGGTCGGTGAAGCCAAGCCCGAACGGTTCTTGATCGCCATGAACGCAGAGCAGCGAGCCGATCTCGCTCGCCTCTTGCTCGATCCGTTCATTGCAAGGGTTGAAGTAGAGTGGCTGGAAGGGGGCCCGCCGCAAAAAACTTACTACTTCGCGCGTCGCTCCGCAGCTGGGCTGATCAAGGCCATCAAGAATGCGGTTTTAGTACCCTCGGGTGGCAAGCTTGGTGCGCTTGCCGAATACGAAGCCGGGGAAATTGCACACGTCGAGATCAACGGTATAGAGCGGGAGGCACGCGTGCTCAAGCGTGTTGTACTTTCGCCGCAGATGCAAGAGGGCCTCTGGGACGCGATCCTAGCCAATTTCGAGACGGATGACTGGGGCGAGATCATCGAGCTCCTGCGCGCTGAGTCGTTGCGAATGGGATTGGATGCGCTGAAGCGGCGCGTCGCCGGGCCCCCCGAGGTCGAGGATATCGTGGGGCGGTTACTTGCCGAGGCCGCCGATGCTGAAGCCGAACGCGGCCGGCTTCGACGAAAGGTGGTCGAGAGGATCTCGCTACGCGATCGACCGATATTAGACAGGTTCCAAGGGGAGATATTCCGTCTGCCGTTGGACCGACAAGTCATGCTTTTCGGCCCTCCAGGCTCCGGCAAGACAACCACACTCATCAAGCGGTTAGCCCAGAAAAGGACCGCTGATGCTCTGACGGACAGCGAGACGAAGCTCGTTTCGGCCTACGACCGCGGACGCTTCGTGAGCGCCGACAGTTGGGCTATGTTTTCTCCGACCGAGCTCCTCAAGGAGTATCTCGGCGATGCTCTCAATAAGGAGGGCGTTCCCGACGACCGCAACGTACGTACCTGGGAGAAGGAACGCCACGACTTGGCGAGGAACGTCTTTGGTATCCTGCGGACCGGAAGTGCAGGACGATTTCAGTTCGTCGACAATGGTGTCCTTGTTGACGCGTCCAGCCGGGGTATCGCGGCGCTTCACGACGACTTCGCAGTATATGTGGAATCCTTTCTAACGCGCCGCTGCGACGACGCGCTGGCCGGGTTGCGGTCGGCTACTGGGGATGGGGTAAGGCGTCAGGTGCTCGCACTAACCAAGGCGTTGGAGCCAAGCGGGATGTTCTCGCCGAGCGATATATTGGGCTTGCTCGACGGAGCGGACGGCTGGCAGGCAGAAATCAGGACCGTCTCAGAGGCGATCGCTTCGGAGCTCAACAGGACGGTCAACTTGCTGTTGAACGTCAATCGTCCACTGCTCGACGAGATTGCCGGGTCTTTGTCTGTGCTGCGCGCGGAAGACGACGAAGACCTCGACGACGATACCGAGGAGCCCGGACAACCCGCTCCGCCGCGAGGGAATCCCAAACGCGAGGCGCTCGACGTCGTAATGACCACCATGCGCAATTGGGCGCGCGCCGTGGCTCTGGGACGTCGCACGATCGGGGGGCGGTCCGGGCGCATCATCGCGCTGATTGGTGACAGGATGCCGGCCGCCGAAACGCTCGTCGGCTTGGGCGAGAAGATCGCCTTGCGGGCACAAATGAGAACCCTCGTTCAGGCGCCGCGGATGTCGGTTATGGGGTTGTCAGCCCTCTACGCCCGCTTTCGGCGACAGGCCGTGAGGGAGGGGCGGCATTTTGGTTCTGGCGAGGAGCCTGCGGAATTCCTCAACCGCAATCTCATTTCAGGCGACGAAATCGACGCGCTCTTGCTGGTGATGCTTCGTAGCGCCAGACGGCTCGTGACTTATGCTGACGGTAGACGACTCGACCCCACCTCGCAGCACGATTGGTTGGCGACGATCCGGAGCCGGTATCTGACCCAGGTTTTCGTGGACGAAGCGACGGACCTTTCGGCGGTCCAGCTTGCCTGCTCGGTCGAGCTGGCAGATCCAGCCCTCCGCTCGTGGTTTGCTTGCGGAGACCTACGGCAGAGGATCACCGCCCACGGCATCCGCGACAACGCCGAGATCGAGTGGCTCAACCGGATGACCGAGATTAAGGTCGATGTTCGCCACATTAATATTGGCTACCGACAGAGCCAAAAACTTCGCGAATTTTCGGACGCTCTTGCCGCGCTAATCGATGGCGGCGATCGACTCAATACGGAGCCTTCGAAGGGCAGCGACGAGGCCAACGCCTGGCCGCTCCTGGGCGAACGATTATCCGGCACGTCGTTGGCGGAGTGGCTGGCCGTGCGCATCGGAGAAGTGGAGGATGCGGTCGGCCGACTGCCTTCGATAGCGATTTTTGTCGACGGCGACGATCCAATCGATGACGTTGTCAACGGCATCAAGCCGTTGCTCGCCAAGCGGAACATTCCCGTCGCGGGCTGCAAAGAAGGCAAGGTCGTCGGCGACGAGCGTGAGGTGCGGGTCTTTGACGTGCAGCACATCAAGGGTCTGGAGTTCGAAGCGGTGTTCTTCGTCGATGTCGATGGACTGGCCGTGCGAATCCCTGATCTCTATCGTCGTTTTGTTTACGTCGGGATGACGCGCGCTGCGACCTATTTGGGCGTCACTTGTGACGGAGTGCTACCGGTAGAACTCGAGCCGCTCAGACCACACTTTGGGACGGCAGGATGGAATGTGAGCTAGCTGGAGAATACCTTGGATAGGCCTTTGACGGACGAGATATGGAGCGAGGTCAAGAGACAAGCCCGGAAGGCAACCAATCGAAAGGCGGCCGTCGCATATGTCACGAAAGACCTAATTGGTTTGCGCGCCGGCGATGTGTTCATCGCAGACGCCTCCAGCTGCACAAAATCTATGATAGCGAACCCTGCGCTTTGCCGAAGGAGCCGGCGGCCGAGGACGGGCTGCGCGCCCACGACCGCCACGTGATCGCGGCGTTTCGGAGCGCGCACTGTCATTGCTGATCACCGACCACGGTGCGGAACGGCGAGACCTGCAGCAGCGCAGATCGCACATTCGGTTGAGAACAGCAGCAGGCGGTAGCCATCCTCTTCGTACATAGGATATTGGCCGACGTCGTAGCGCTCACGCACATAGCGCAGCGCCGCGGCCGCTCCGGTCAGGCTCGCCGCCACTGTCTTGGCGAGCCGAAGCGAGGCCTTCATCTCAGCACAGC
>NZ_JBAURI010000605.1:0-2622 GCF_049581145.1 Bradyrhizobium sp. | reverse complement strand
GCGCTGCGTGGGTTCATCGCCGGCGGCGGCCGCTAGCGCCCTGCGTAACCGGATCGCCGCAGATCCTGACCGGCTTCAGGGTCAGGTGTTCGACGAGGACTCCGATGAAAGCGATGCCGTTGATGTGGAGCCAACCCCGGGCCTAGAGGAAGATCAGCCGCTCGCCGTCTTGGTGGCGCAGGCCGAACGCCTGATCAAGGCACCCGACCCAAAGCTCGACGCAGTCACGAAGCTGCTTAAGCCCCTGGTCGCGGAGGGCGCCAATCCGGTGGTGTTTTGCCGCTTCATCGCAACGGCGGAGCACGTCGCAGCCGCACTGCAAAAGGCATTTCCCAAGCTCTGTATCGAGGCCGTTACTGGCGCGCTCACATCGGAAGAACGCCGCGAGCGCGTCGAAGCGATGGGCGAAGCCGAGCAGCGACTGCTGGTCGCGACCGACTGCCTGTCCGAGGGCGTTAATCTGCAAAGCCTGTTCGATACGGTGATCCACTACGACCTGTCCTGGAACCCGACCCGCCACCAACAGCGCGAGGGTCGGGTCGACCGCTTCGGCCAGCCGGCCAAGCTCGTGCGATCCGTGCTGCTCTTCTCGCCCGACAGCTCGATCGATGGCGGTGTGCTTGAGGTGATCCTTCGCAAGGCGGAACAAATTCGCAAGGCGACCGGCGTCACCGTTCCGTTGCCCGACGAGCGCGGCGCGGTAACAGGTGCGCTGATGAACGCCGTGCTGCTCCGCAAGGGTCGCACCCGGCAACTGAGCCTCGACTTAGGCCTTGCCGTCGATACCAAGGCCATGGAAACCATCTGGCGTGATGCAGAGGATGGCGAGCGCCGTTCGCGGGCGCGGTTTGCTCAGAACACGATCCGGCCCGAGGAAGTCAAGCCGGAGTGGCAGCGCTGGCGTGATTTGCTCGGCGGCCCCGACGAGGTTCGCCGCTTCGTAGAGCGAGCGATGAGCCGGTTGGATTCGGCGCTCGAAGTCGGAAAAAATGGTGCCATACGGGCGCATATTTCCGCACTACCGCCAGCTGTGAAAGAACGGCTATCGTTGCGCGGCTTCGAGGATACGATTCGAATCGCGTTCGATGAACCCCCGCCATCCGGCGCAGAGATCGTCTCGCGCAGTCATCCGCTGCCGGCAACGCTCGCTGAGACGCTCCTCGAAGGGGCGCTCGACCCGGGTTCCATACCGCTTCTCTCGCTCGGCCGCGCTGGGGCGTGGCAGACGGCCGCAGTCAAGTCCGTCACGACGATCGTGGCGCTTAGACTGCGCTACAAGTTGATCGTCCACGGCCGCCGCGAACGCATGCTTCTGGTCGAAGAGGCGGCGACGCTTGCGTTGGAAGCAGCTAAGAGCGTGTTCATGGTGGAAGGTGCCACGCGTCCTCTGCTCGACGCCGCCGCAAGCGCAGATCTCGCACTGGTCGCGCGGCAACGATTGATTTCCAAAGCAATCGAGCAAGCGCCGGCGATGCTGGAGGGCCCCATCGCCGACTATGCACGCATTCGCGCGAAGGCCCTTGCGGAGGATCACGCTCGCGTGCGAGCTGCCGCGGCCGGCAGCGCTCGGGTCACTGTCGAGCCGGTGCTGCCGCCCGATATCATAGGAATCTATGTGCTCGCACCGGCGGGGCTGTGAGATGGCGCGTGTCAGGAAATCCAGTGCCTCTGCGCTTGCCTTTGATGCCATCACAGTAGAAGGCGGCCTGATCGCCCCGGCAATGCTGGCACGTATCGCCCAGCATCAGGCGGGTGAGCAATCGGAAGCAGATTACGGCATCCCTAAAGGCCTCACTCTGCGAGACGAAATCGCGCGCTACTTCCGCATTGGCCAGGCAATGTTCAGGGAGTTTGCGGCGAGTGAAACGCCCTCGCCTGCCGCAACGCTGAATCTCGTCGAAAAGCTGCTCCGCGACGTGTTCGGACTTAGCGATATCGGCCGGATTGGCACCCGCACGATCGGCGAACGGCGGTTCACAATCTCGCTTGAAGCCCTCGGTGGCCGCGTTCCGGTCGTGGTTGTCCCGGCGGCAGGTGATCTTGATCGACCGAGCCCACAACTGACGGCGGACGGGCACCGGCAGTCCGCCGCTTCGGCCCTCCAGAGTTGGCTGAATGCCCACGAAGGCGCGCTGTGGGGCGTGTGCGCCAACGGAAACCTGTTGCGGCTGCTGCGCGACAACTCCAGCCTCACCCGCCCGGCCTATATCGAAGCCGACCTGCGCCGCATCTTTGAAGCTGATGCGTTCTCGGACTTCACCGCGCTCTGGCTGCTCATTCATTCCAGCCGTTTCGGTATAGCCGGAGCACTCCCTTCGGACTGTGCGTTGGAGCGCTGGCGCGCCGCCGGCCAGACCGAAGGCGTTGTGGTCCGCGACAAGATGCGTGACGGCGTCGAGGCGGCGCTGCTCAGTCTGGGTAACGGCTTTTTGTCGCATTCCGCCAACTCGGGGTTGCGCGAGCAATTGCGAGGCGGCGCCCTGCCCTTGCCAGGGTTCTTCGGAGAACTCTTGCGTCTCGTCTACCGGCTGATCTTCCTGCTTGCTGCCGAAGACCGCAATCTGCTGCATCCACCGGACGTTCCCGCGGCGTCGCGCAAGCTATATGCCGAAGGCTATTCGG
>NZ_JBAURI010000604.1:0-6447 GCF_049581145.1 Bradyrhizobium sp. | reverse complement strand
AACGCAAAACGTCGCATCGGTCGGCCCCCCTCAGGCCGACCGCCTATGAATCATTCAAAAACTGATTTGGGAATCCCCTAACTGAAGACAGGCCCTAGCATCCCCCGAAAGAATCTCGGCCAAATGTGATCTGCCTCACAAAAGCCTTCCACCGGCTCCCGTAAAGCTGCAGAATGGCCGAGAAAACTCACCCATCGTCCTCTGACGGGCAGGACCTCCGGACCGATTACGCCCTGATCGCGAGCGGCGTCGCGGCCGCCCTCATCGCGCTGACCTACCTGCTGCTGACCTGAGGCCCAGAGAAACCGGAATGGCCGCCGACCGGCCGGGCACTGGGATAGGTCGGTGCCGGCCAGGACAAGGTTCAGGCAGGCTGTCAAAAATCCCCCGATATCCGTCCTTGCCCTTGCCCGGTGGATGCCTGATTTTGGCCGAAAGCCGTCAAGCAGCGCGTCCTGCGCAGTTGCGATTCATCCACATTATAAAGAACACAGTGCATAAACGCCGCGCGCTCGCTTCCGCTTTGGCCGCGACAGGCGCTTTATCGCCGCCCCGCATCCGGCAAAAGTTGCTAGACACTCCCAGCCATGGCCTTGACTGATTCGAACTCAAACGTCCTCAAACTCGCTCCCGACGCACAAGCGCCGACCTATCGCACCGCACCGCACAATATCGAAGCGGAACAGAGCCTGTTGGGCGCGATTCTCGTCAACAACGACGCCTTCTACCGTGTCTCGGACTTCCTGGAACCGAAACATTTCTTCGAGCCGCTGCACCAGACGATCTATGAGACCGCCGGCAGCTTGATCCGGATGGGCAAGATCGCGACCCCCGTGACGCTGAAGACCTTCCTGCCCGCCGAGACCGATATCGGCGGCATGACCATCGGCCAGTACCTCGCGCGCCTCGCCGCGGAGGCGACCACCATCATCAACGCGCAGGACTATGGACGCACGGTCTACGACCTGTCGCTGCGCCGCGACCTGATCGGAATCGGCGAGGATATGGTCAACGTCGCCTTCGACGCGCCGGTCGACTTCGCGCCGCGGGCTCAGATCGAGGATGCCGAGCGCAGGCTCTACGAGCTGGCCGAATCCGGCCGTTATGACGGCGGCTTCCAGCGCTTTTCCCAGGCGCTGACGATTGCCGTCGACATGGCGGCGAAAGCGTTCCAGCGCGACGGCAAGCTTTCCGGCATCGCCACCGGCCTGCGCGACCTCGACACCAAGATGGGCGGCCTGCAGCCTTCGGACCTGATCGTCCTCGCCGGCCGTCCGGGCATGGGCAAGACCGCGCTGGCCACCAACATCGCCTTCAACATCGCCAGGGCCCACCGCGCCGAGGTTCAGCCTGACGGCACCATGAAATCGGTCAATGGCGGCATCGTCGGCTTCTTCTCCTGCGAAATGTCGGCCGAACAACTCGCCACCCGCATCATCGCCGAGCGCACCGGCATTCCCTCCAGTTCGATCCGCCGCGGCGGCATCAGTGAGAGCGATTTCGATAAAATCCGCGACTATTCGATCGAGCTGCAGGCGCTGCCGTTCTATGTCGACGAAACCGGCGGCCTGTCGATTTCGCAGCTCACCGCGCGGGCGCGGCGGCTGAAGCGGCAGAAAGGCCTCGATCTCATCGTGATCGACTACATCCAGCTGTTGCAGGGGTCGGGCAAGCGCGGCAACGACAATCGAGTGCAGGAGGTGACGGAAATCACCACCAATCTCAAGGCGCTGGCCAAGGAACTCAACGTCCCCGTCGTCGCGCTGTCGCAGCTGTCCCGCCAAGTGGAAAACCGCGACGACAAGCGACCGCAACTATCGGACCTGCGTGAATCCGGTTCGATCGAGCAGGATGCCGACGTGGTGATGTTCGTGTACCGCGAGGAATATTATCTCGCCAACAAGGAGCCCCGCCCCGGCACGCCGGAACACGAGAAGTGGCAGACCGAGATGGGGCTCGCGCATGGCAAGGCGGAAGTCATCATCGGCAAGCAGCGCCACGGCCCGACCGGCACCGTCGAATTGCACTTCGAGGCCAGCGTCACGCGATTCGGTGACCTCTCCCAGGACGGCCATTTGCCGGATCGGACCTATTGATCGGCGGGTTCCACGCGGTTGAACCCGCGCGCCGCTGCGCGTAAAAGCCTGTGATGGACACCGCCTCCGATCTCACCAATCCAGTTCCGGCCGGCTCGCTGTTATCGCACGACGCCAACCAGGCGGCGGCGCTCGCCACCGCCAACGGCGTCCTGACCGTCGATCTCGACGCCATCATCGCCAACTGGCGCAAGCTCGAGAAGACGGCGGTGCCAGCCGAATGCGCCGGCGTGATCAAAGCAGATGCCTATGGCTGCGGGGTCGAGCCCGTGGCGCGCGCGTTGTATGGCGCCGGCTGCAAGACCTTTTTTGTCGCAACCGTCGACGAGGCGCGCGCCGCGCGCGCAGCCTTGCCCCCGCAGGCCGCGATCTACGCGCTGAACGGATTCTTCCAGAACACAGGCGACGCCCACGCCAGGGCCGACTGCAAGCCCGTGATCGGCGATCTCAACGAGCTCGCGGAATGGGATGTGTTCTGCCGGCGTTCGGGCTGGAACGGCGGCGCGGCGATCCATATCGACACTGGCATGAACCGCCTCGGTCTGACCGTGACCGAGGCGCAGGGCATCATCCCGCGCATCAACGCCGGCGATCACGGCGTCACGCTGGTGATGAGCCACCTCGCCTCCGCCGAGCAGCTCAACAACCCGGTCAACGCAAGGCAGCTCGGCGCCTTCCGCGAAATCGCCAGCCTGTTTTCCGGCGTGCCGAGCTCGCTGGCGAACTCCTCCGGCATCTATCTCGGCGCGCCGTTCCAGTTCGACATGGTGCGGCCGGGGGCGGCGCTTTATGGCATCAACCCGACGCCGGAGTCGGACAACCCGATGCAGCCGGTGGTCGAACTGAAGGCGCGCATCGTCCAGGTCCGCAATATCGAGAAGGGCGACACCGTCGGCTATGGCGGCACCTGGACCGCGCGCCGGCAGACCAAACTCGCGATCGTCTCCGCCGGCTACGCCGATGGCTATTTCCGCGCCGCCAGCGCCAACGACGGCACCCGCGGCGCCGAGGTGGTGGTCGCCGGCAAGCGTTGCCCGATCGCGGGCCGGATCTCGATGGACCTGATCGCGATCGACGTCACCGACCTGCCCCACAATGCCGCACGGCGCGGCCATATGGCGACGCTGATTGGCGAGGGCATCACCGTGGATGAACTGGCGCATCATTTCGGCACCATCGGCTATGAGGTGCTGACCAGCCTCGGCCCGCGCTACGCGCGGATCTACAAGGGCGGCACGGCGCAGATACCCGGCGAAGCCAAGGTCGAAGTCGAGGCCGAAGTTGTTCCGGAAGGCGCGGCCGTGCGCTCCGCCTAGGCCGCGTTCTTGCTATTTCTTCCGGGCGTCAAGCACCTTCTTGCAGGCGTCACCGAGCTGATCATACTGCTTGTTCAGGCAGGCGATGATGCGGCCGCCGCCGGGCATCGTGCCTGAACAGTACTTGTCATAGTCCGGCTTGCAGGCCGTGCGCTGCTCGGAACTCGGGCCTTGCGCCGGCGCCGAACCGGGCAAGCCGGTGACGCAGATCAGAACGGCCAAGCGCAGCTTCAGCATGGAGCCTCCAACGGCAGGTGACGAGCAGGCTCGATAGGCAAAGATTACGGCTTCTCTGCATGAAGATTGCGACATTCAATATCAACAACATCAACCGCCGCCTGCCAAATCTGCTGCGCTGGCTGCGCAGCGCCAAACCCGACATCGTCTGCCTGCAGGAGTTGAAGGCCGCCGACCCCGAGTTTCCGGCGCAGGCACTCGCAGAGGCGGGATATGGTGCGATCTGGCGCGGGCAAAAAACCTGGAACGGCGTCGCGATCTTGGCGCGCAACGCCGAGCCGGTGCCGGTCCGGACCGCGCTACCCGGCGACCGCGACGATCACGAGGCGCGCTACATCGAGGCCGCGGTCTCCGGCATCGTGATCGCCTGCCTCTATCTGCCAAACGGCAATCCGCAGCCCGGGCCGAAATTCGACTACAAGCTCGACTGGTTCAAAAGGCTGCGGACGCACGCGGCGAAATTCCTCAAGCAGGATTTGCCGGTCGTGCTGGCCGGCGACTACAACGTCGCCCCCACGGCAGCCGACATCTATCCGACGCGGTCATGGGACAAGGATGCGCTGATCCAGCCCAAAAGCCGAGCCGCGTTCACCTCACTGCTGGAGCAAGGCTGGACCGACGCGATCCGCACGCTGCATCCCGAAAAACCGATGTTCACCTTCTGGGACTACAAGCGCAACCGCTGGCCGCGCGACGCCGGGCTCAGGCTCGATCATCTCCTGCTCAGCCCGGCGCTGGCGCACCGTCTGATCAAGGCCGGCGTCGATCGCAAGCTGCGCGGCGAAGATGGCGCCAGCGACCATGCACCGGCGTGGATCGTGTTGCGCTAAATGGCCGAAAGCCGTTTTGCGTTGGCCGCGACATGCTCGCGATAACGACCAATGATGGCGGCAGGTGTCGCGCCGCGCAACCAGCTCGTCCCTGCCTCGAATGCGGCAGAGATCTTTTCGCTGACCATGAGGCGGGCTTCGCGCTCGCTGTCGGTATCGCAACTGGCGAATTTCTCGAGCCGCAGCCGCACCACCTCGCCGGCCTCGAACGCCAGCATGACGCCGGCGAACCATGGAAAACCGTCATCGGAGCCGGTCAGCACCGCGTTCCGGTCGAAGGCTGAAGAGGAAGACTCGTTCATCATTGTACCGCGCTTATTCTTTGACTGCGATTGCAATCAATACGCGGCAAATTTTAAGGACGCGTCGAAAGATGCCGGGCATTTTTGCCTTCGCGCGAAGACCGGGTTAACCAAGCACCCGTTCGGGAGAAGACCTGTTGGGCTTCCTTTTCGTCCTTGGCGAAATCCGTCGCCTTCCGGCGCTTCGGCGCGCTGAGGCGCGACGTCGCCTTGAAGGGCCTGATCACGGGTTCGTCGCTGATGTTCGGCGCCTTCATCGCCAAGCGCTTTGTGCTCAGGCTCGAGCCGGACGTGTTCGGTATCGTGATGGACGCGATCAGCTCACGGCGGCCGCATCCATGCTATGGAATGCGATGCAATCTCCCTGAGCCGTGATTCCAATCGAATGGCCAAGTCCGCCCTCTCCTTTGTCTGCCAGAACTGCGGTGCGGCTTACAACCGCTGGCAGGGAAAGTGCGAGTCGTGCGGCGAATGGAATACGCTGGCCGAGGAGGACACAACCGGCGCGACCGCGATGCCGGTCTCGATCCGCTCCCGCCGCAAGGGCCGGGTGTTCAAGCTGGAGAGCCTGACCGGAAAGAGCCAGGACGCGCCGCGCCTGTCGTCGGGCATGGCCGAGCTCGACCGGGTCACCGGCGGCGGCTTTGTCCGCGGCTCGGTGCTGCTGGTCGGCGGCGATCCCGGGATCGGCAAATCGACATTGCTGACGCAGGCGACGAGCCTGCTCGCCCGCGCCGGCCACCGCGCGGTCTACATCTCCGGCGAAGAGGCGGTCGCGCAGGTGAGACTCCGCGCCGAACGGCTCGGCCTTGCGGATGCGCCGGTGCAGCTGGCCGCCGAGACCTCGGTCGAGGATATCGTCTCGACGCTGTCCGAGGGCGCGGTGCCGCGGCTGATCGCGATCGACTCGATCCAGACCATGTGGACCGATACGGTCGAATCGGCGCCGGGGACGGTGACGCAGGTGCGCGCCTCGGCGCAGGCGCTGATCAGGTTCGCCAAGAAATCCGGTGCTGCGATCATCCTGGTCGGCCACGTCACCAAGGACGGCCAGATCGCCGGGCCCCGCGTGGTCGAGCACATGGTCGACGCGGTGCTGTCGTTCGAGGGCGAGGGCTCGCAGCAATTCCGCATTTTGCGCGCTGTGAAGAACCGGTTCGGCCCGACCGACGAAATCGGCGTGTTCGAAATGACGGGGCTCGGCCTGCGCGAAGTCTCCAATCCCTCGGAGCTGTTTTTGTCGGAACGCGATCTCGGCACGCCGGGAACCGCCGTGTTCGCAGGCATCGAGGGAACCAGGCCGGTGCTGGTCGAATTGCAGGCGCTGGTGGCGCCGACCTCGCTCGGCACGCCGCGCCGCGCCGTGGTCGGCTGGGATCCGAGCCGGCTGTCGATGGTGCTGGCCGTGCTGGAGGCGCATTGCGGGGTGAAGCTGTCCGGCCACGACGTCTATCTCAATGTCGCCGGCGGATTGCGCATCCAGGAGCCGGCCGCCGACCTCGCCGCCGCCGCCGCCCTGGTCTCCTCGCTGGTCAATGCGCCGCTGCCGACGGACGCGGTCTATTTCGGCGAGGTCTCGCTCTCCGGCGCGGTGCGGCCGGTGGCGCAGACCTCGGCACGGCTGAAGGAAGCGGCAAAGCTCGGTTTCGGCCGCGCGGTGCTGCCC
>NZ_JBAURI010000603.1:0-1520 GCF_049581145.1 Bradyrhizobium sp. | reverse complement strand
CATTTTACCTTGCCGGCCGAGCCTGCGGCGTCCGTGGTCGCCTCCGCGCCGGCGCCGATCCGTCAGCACATCGACGACCTCTGGCCAATCCTGACCCGCGATACCCCGACGGCCCCGCCCTATTCGTCGCTGTTGCCGCTGCCGCGCGCTTACGTCGTTCCGGGCGGCCGGTTCCGCGAGCTCTATTACTGGGACTCGTATTTCACCATGCTGGGCCTCGCCGAAAGCGGACGGTCGGACCTGCTCGAGGACATGGCGCGGAATTTCGCGTTTCTCATCGACGCCTACGGCCACATTCCGAACGGGACGCGGTCCTACTACCTCACCCGCTCGCAGCCGCCGTTCTTCTTCGCCATGGTCGGGCTGCTCGATCCGGGCGACCCTGCGGCGGCCTACGCAAGCTTTCTGCCGCAACTCAAGACGGAATATGGCTTCTGGATGGAGGGCGCGGAGGACTTGGCGGCGGGCGCCGCTCATCGCCGCGTGGTCAAGCTCGACGACGGGGCGATCCTCAATCGCTATTGGGATGACAGCGATGCGCCGCGCGACGAGTCCTATGCCGAGGACGTCGCCCTGGCGCGCTCGACTCCCCGCCCGCCGCAAACGACCTGGCGCGAGCTTCGCGCCGCCGCCGAGAGCGGATGGGATTTCAGCTCGCGCTGGCTCGCCGACGGGCGAACGCTCGAGTCTATCGACACGACCGAGATCGTTCCGGTCGACCTCAATGCGCTGATGTTCGGGCTCGAGAATGCGATCGGCGCCGGTTGCGAGCGGTCCGGCGATCGCGATTGCGCCGCCGATTTCGCCCGCCGCGCCGCCGCACGCCGCGCGGCGATCGACCGCATTCTTTGGGATCAATCGCGCGGCGTCTATCTCGACTATCGCTGGACGCTGAAGAAGCGCGTCGACCGCCTCAGCGCCGCGACCCTCTATCCGCTCGTCACCCGCGTCGCCAGCGACGCACAGGCGGCGTCGGTCGCCGTGGCGGCCGAGAGGGACCTGCTCGAGCCGGGCGGGATCGTCGCGACGCCTGTGGACACCGGGCAGCAATGGGACTCGCCCAACGGCTGGGCGCCGTTGCAATGGATCGCGGTTGCGGGCTTGAAGAGCTTCGGCCGCGACCGGCTCGCCGAGACGATCGCCTGCCGCTTCATGATCAGTGTGGAGCGCGTCTATCGTGAGACCGGCAAGCTCGTCGAAAAATATGACGTGATCGCAACCAACAGGCCGGGTGGGGGCGGCGAATATCTGACCCAGGACGGCTTCGGCTGGACCAACGGCGTGATGCTGAAGCTGATGGCGCTCTATCCCGCCGACGCCGAGCTTGAGAGCCTCGACCGCTGCCCTGCGCCGAGCGGCTGAATATGGGGCGCCCGCCCTTGCCTGCTCTCGCCCGGCGCCCTCCGCATGCGCCGGCAACCAAACGGGGGAAGCGATGGCGGTCAAGGATGTCGTGAACAAGGTCCGCGTGGGCCGCACCGACCTCATGGTCACGCCCGTCGGCTTCGGCACATCGGGGC
>NZ_JBAURI010000602.1:0-10300 GCF_049581145.1 Bradyrhizobium sp. | reverse complement strand
GTGCACCCGGCATTCCCTGCGCCCTCGATCTCGAGGCGCAAGACTTCCCAAGCAAAGCTCGGGCGACCAGCGCCGCGAGACCGTGAAACCGTATCTGCCGTTTGAAATCCGGTTTCGGATTCGTGGGCTTGGGCAGAGCGCATCTGCGCCGTGCCCAACCGTGCCATCAACACCGTGCTATCAAAAAGGTGTTGGGCGCGTCCGCCGAGGTTCGCCGAAGCAGGCCGATATGAGCAGGACATCAAAATCGCTCACCGGGCTGGCTCGAGAAGGCGAGATCACCCAGTAGGCGCAAATTTGCATGACGATACGGAGAGGAACGCATGGCTTTGTCTGCTGCTCAGTCCCTGGGCAGGAGGGCCTCGCCGCGAACGGTGCGATACGGTGCAATAACGCCCACTGCCGGGATTATGCTTAACGGTAGTCGCCGCCTGCGTCGTTAGTCGAAATCGCTGCAATGTCAATTTACTCGGGGCGCAAGAGTCCCTAAACAGCACCGGGTTTTCGCGTCTGGCCGCGGAATACCAATGCCAAGAAGGGCCGGCATCGAAGCCGGCCTCAGGGAGGACTTGAATGAAGTTGACGAGACGGGAATTCGCAGTCGGTATCGCTGGCAGCATCGCCGCGCCCTACGTGATCGGAAGTGCGAGGGCGCAAGCCGCCACCATCAAGATCGGCATGTGCGCGCCAGTCACCGGCCCTGCCGCCGAGTCCGGCGGCTACGCGATCAAGGGCGCCAAGCTGGCGCTCGATGCCGTCAACAAGGCCGGCGGTATCCTGGGCAAGCAGGCGGAATTGATCGTCGAGGACGATCAGACCACCAACCCCGGCATCGTGCTGGCATTCTCCAAACTCGCCTCGCAACCCGACATCGTGGCCTTCCTCGGCTCGATCCGTTCCACCCAGGTGCACGCCATGGCGCCTGACGTGCTGAAGCTCGGCAAGCCCGTGATGATCGGCGGCACCGATCCGAATCTGACCCATATGGGCAATCAATGGCTGTTCCGTTTCCGGCCCAATGACAGCTATTCCGGTCGTGTCATCGCCGATTACGGCGTCAATACGCTGGGCAAGAAGAAGTGGGCGGTCCTGCACTCGACGGACGCCTTCGGCACCGCCGGCGGCAAGGCCCTGACAGATGCACTGCAGAAGCTCGGCAGCCCCGCCGTGCTCGATCAGGGCTACGCCAACCAGAGTCAGGACTTCACCCCGGTCGTGCTCGCGATCAAGCAGTCCGGCGCCGACATCCTCGGCTCCTACTTCACCTTCGAAAGCGACCTCGGCATCTTCGCCCGGCAGCTGCGCCAATTTGGCGTCAACATTCCATGGGTGGGTTCGCCCTCGATCGTCAACATCACCGCGCTGAAGCTCGCGGGTCCGGCGCTCTATGGCACCTACGGCGTCGCCGACTATGCGGAGGATTCAAGCGAAGCCTCGAAGGCATTTGGCAAGATCTACCGCGACGCCGTCAAGGTTGCGCCCGATAATCAGAGTTCCTGGCCTTATGACGCGGTCACCGTGCTGGCGGCGGCGATCAACAAGGCCGGCTCCACCGATCCGGCGAGGGTCCGCGAAGCGATCCTGGCCACCAGGAAATTTCCGGGCGCCGAGGGCGAATATAATTTCGACCAGAACGGCGATGGACTTCACGGCTACAACATCGTCAAGAACGAGAAAGGCAATATCGTTTTCGACAAGCATATCGATTTCAACGATTAAGCGGATGGCTTCGGCCTCCTCCGGGTGCGGAGGAGGCCGGAATTGTCTGGCCGACGCATCACTTCCGTTGAAGCATCACTTCCCCTCACAGAACGACTTTCATGGATCTGGTCCTCCAACTGCTTTTCACCGGGATCGGCATCGGCGCCGTCTACGCGCTGGTCGCGCTCGGTTTCGTGCTGATCTTCCGCGCTACCAATGTGGTGAACTTCGCGCAAGGCGAGTTCTCCATGGTGGCCGCCTATCTGATGGTGGTGTTCTCGGTCGATCTCGGCTGGCCCTATTGGCTGTCGTTCCTGCTGGCGCTTGCCGGCATGGCGCTGCTCGGCGTGGTCTTCAATCTCGGGGTCTATTATCCGCTGCGCCACCGCAGTTTCCTGCCCGTGATCATCGCGACCATCGGCGCCTCGATCCTGATGTCCAATTCAGTGCTGGCGATCTACGGGCCGCAGCCGCAGGTGTTGCAGGGCTGGTTCGATACCCCCGGCATCCAGCTCGGCCCGGTCTATCTCGACAGCCAGTATCTCCTGATCATCGCGGTGACGATCGCGCTCGTGATCTTCAACTACTGGTTCTTCGAGCACACGCTGCTCGGCAAGAAGCTGCAGGCGACCTCGCAGGACAAGGAAATGGCCTCGCTGCTCGGCGTTTCCGTCTCCACCATGATCATGATCACCTTCATCTATTCGGCCGTGCTCGGCGGGCTGGCCGGCATCCTGGTCGCGCCGGTTCTGTTCGTCTCGATCCAGATGGGCTCGACCATTGCGCTGAAGGCCTTTGCCGCCACCATCATCGGCGGCTTCGGCGACGTCGCCGGCGCCATCATCGGCGGGCTTTCGCTTGGCGTGATCGAAACCTTTGGCGCGGCCTATATATCGGTGCCTTACAAGGACGGTTTTGCCTTCCTGGTGCTGATCGCATTCCTGGTGTTCCGGCCGCAAGGCATCTTCGGCGAGCGCGTGGCGGAAAAAGCATGAGCGCTCCCAGCGAGAACATGCCGATTGCGGTCGTGCGCTCCAGGCCGCTGGTGTTGCGGCATCTGCCTTATTTCATCGGCGCCGCGATCGTGGTGGCGCTCGCCGGCGCGATGCGGTTCGACGGCTATGTCCTCAACATCCTGATGCAGGCGACGACGTTTGCGATCGCGGTGTTCGGGCTCTCGGTCGTGCTCGGCCTCTGCGGGCAGATCAACCTGGCGCAGGCCGCGTTCTTCGGCTTCGGCGCCTATGCCGTCGGTATCGGCACCACCGATCTGCACATGAGCTACTGGCTCTGCCTGCTCGCGGGATGCCTGATCACGCTGATGGCCGGCGCCGTCCTTGGCATGTCGACCCTGCGGCTCGGCGGCCACTACCTCGCGATGGTGACGATCTCGTTCCAGCAGATCGTCACGCTGGTGATGATCAACGCCATCGGCATCACCCATGGTCCGGACGGCGTTTCCAATATCGGCCGGCCGGAGCTGTTCCAGAGCTCGCAAAGCTATCTCGCGTTCTGCGTCGCGGTGCTGGCGATCGTCGGCTATCTGGTCTGGCACCTGCCTGACACGCGGCTCGGCCGCGCCATGCGCGCGGTGCGCGACAACGAGCTTGCAGCAGGCGTCAACGGCATCGATGTGTTCCGCACCAAGGTCTACGCCTTTGCGCTGTGCGCCGGGCTCGGCGGCGTTGCCGGCGGACTGTTCGCGGGCGGCTTTGCCTATGTCAGCCCGGACCAGTTCTCCTTCGCCGACTCCATTGTGTTCCTGACCATGTCGCTGCTCGGCGGCGTGGCGTCGCCGATCGGCTCGGCGATCGGCACCGGGCTGTTGATCCTGATCCCGGAATGGCTGCGCTTCCTCAAGAGCGTGCCGGGGCTTTATCTCGCGATCTACGGCCTGTTCGTGATCCTCATCGTCCGCTTCATGCCCGACGGCATCTGGGGCTTTGTCGCCACCTTCTTCCAGCGCTGGCGGGCGCAGATCAAGACGCCGCCCGCGGCCAAGCCGCTGCAGTTGAAGCCCGCGACCGTCGGGGGCGACATCGTGCTCGAAGTCAGCGGGCTGTCGAAGTACTTTGGCGGCCTCAAGGCGGTCGATGGCGTCGACATCGCGGTCAGGCGCGGCGGCGTGCACGCGCTGATCGGGCCGAACGGCTCCGGCAAGACCACGACGCTGAACGTGCTGTCCGGCCTCTACAAGGCCACCTCCGGCACGATATTGCTCGATGGCACCGACATCACGGCGCTGCCGCCACATCTGCGCACCGCGGCGGGATTGGGCCGGACCTTCCAGAACATCCGCCTGTTCCGTTCGATGACGGCGCTGGAGAATGTCGAGATCGGCGCCGAACGGCCGGGCAACAGCATGATCGGCAAGGGAATCAGCAAGGGCGGTGACGCCGGGCTGACCGAGCGCGCGATGGAAGCGCTGACCTTCGTCGGTCTTGGCAGCCGCGCCAATGAGCTGATCTCGAGCTTCTCCTACGGCCATCAGCGCCTGATCGAGATTGCGCGCGCGCTCGCCTCCAATCCGACGCTGCTGCTGCTCGACGAGCCCGCGGCCGGGTTGAACTCGACCGAGAAGCTCGAACTGCATGATCTGCTCAAGCGCATCGCGGCGCAGGGGCTGACCATCCTGATCATCGATCACGACATGACGCTGGTGTCCGAAGCTGCCCAGCACATCACCGTGCTCAATTTCGGGCGCCGCATCGCCGACGGTGAATCGATGGCGGTACTACGCCATCCCGACGTCGTCTCTGCCTATCTCGGAGCCGAATGATGGCGCTGCTCGAAATCCGCGATCTCATCGTGCTCTATGGTGAAATCGAGGCGCTGCGGGGCGTCACGATCGCCGTCGACGAAGGCAAGGTGGTGACCTTGCTGGGCGCCAATGGCGCCGGCAAATCGACCACGCTGCGGGCGATCTCCGGCCTCGCCAGGCCCGCCGCGGGCGAGATCCTGTTCGACGGCCGATCGATCGCCGGGCTCGGGCCGGAAGCGATCGTGCGGCTCGGCATCTCGCATGTGCCGGAGGGACGACGGGTGTTTCCGGGGCTTTCGGTCAAGGAGAACATCATGCTCGGCGCCTCCAACCGCCGCGCGTCGACCAAGGACATCTCGCGCGAGGCGGATGCGATGTTCGACCTGTTTCCGGACATCCGGAAGTTTTCGGGTTCGCTGGGCTGGACGCTGTCCGGCGGACAGTTGCAGATGGTCGCCGTCGCCCGCGGCCTGATGGCGAAGCCGCGGCTGCTGCTGCTCGACGAACCCTCGCTTGGCCTGGCGCCCGTCATCGTGCAGGCGGTGTTCAAGATCATCTCGGAAATCCGGCGCACCACCACGGTCCTGCTGGTCGAGCAGAACGCGCGCATGGGGCTATCCGTCGCCGACTATGGCTATGTGCTGGAAACCGGGCGTATCGTGCTCGGCGGCAAGCCCGACGAATTGTGGAGCAACGAAGCCATCGCCGCCGCCTATCTCGGCGGTCACGCCAAAGTCCCTGCCTGATCGAACCTGCGAGCCGCCATGGTCACTATCAAGCTTTCGAACCTGATCGATTTCGTCGCTGACGTTTTCGCGCATGCCGATTCGTCGCCTGAAGAGGCACGGCGCATCGCGAGCTATCTCGCGACGGCGAATCTCACCGGCCATGACAGCCACGGCGTGATCCGCGTTCCCGTCTACATCAGATGGAAGAAGATGGGCTCGATCGTGCCCGACCAGACCGTCGAGGTCGTGGTCGATACGCCCTCGCTCGTGGTGATCGACGGCAAGTTCGGCTACGGACAAACCGTGACGCCGCAGGCGGTGAGGATCGGCATCGAGAAGTGCAAGACATCCGGGCTGGCGGCGCTTGCCCTGCGCAACTCCGGTCACCTCGGCCGCGTTGGCGACTGGGCCGAAATGGCGGCCGCCGCGGGCCTGGTGTCCGTGCACTTCGTGACCGCAGCAGGCTCGCTTTTGGTCGCGCCATATGGCGGCGTCGAGAAGCGGCTGTCGACGGCGCCTTATTGCGTCGGCATTCCGCGCCAGGGGCAGGACCCGATCGTGCTCGATTTCGCCACCTCGATCGTCGCGGAAGGCAAGGTGCTGGTGGCGAGCCGCGGCGGCAAGAAACTGCCAAAGGGCGCTCTGATCGACGCCGACGGCACGCTGAGCGAAGATCCCGCCGTGCTCTATGGTCCGTACGAGCCGGACGGCGCGCGCGACCACACCAAGGGAACCGGCGCGATCCGCGCTTTCGGCGAGCACAAGGGGTCAGGCCTGGCGTTCATCTGCGAATTGCTCGGCGGCGCCTTGACTGGCACCGGCGCGACCTCGGCGAACCGGCGCTTCGCCAACGGCATGCTGGCTTTCTACATCGATCCCAAGGTGGTCGACCCCGCCAACTTCTTCGACGGTGAAATTACGCGCTATACCGACTTCATCAGGGCGACAAAGCCGGTCGCGGGTGTCGATCAGGTGCTGGTTCCCGGCGATGCCGAGCGGAGGACGCGCGCCGAGCGTACGCAAAACGGCGTCCCCTTGCCTGATGATACCTGGGCGGCGATAGTGAACATCGCGCGCGAGGTCGGCGTCAGCGAAGCGAGCATTCAAAGGGCGACGGCATAGTTTTTCTCCGTCATTGCGAGCGCAGCGAAGCAATCCAGAGCCGCGAAGAAAGATGGATTGATTCGTCGCGGAGCTTGTCATCGGGCTCGCCGTAGGCGAGACCCGTTGGATCCTCGCAATGACGGTGAAGACAGACACAGGGAAGGAAACATCATGGCAAACAAGGTCAAGCAAATCTGGGCGTCGGGCAAAGCGGTGGTCAACGCGTGGCTTGCGATTCCGTCGGGCTTTTCGGCCGAGGTGATCGCGCAATGCGGCTTCGACAGCGTCACCGTGGACATGCAGCACGGCGTGCAGGACTATCTGTCCATGGTGCAATGCTTCCAGGCGATGAACGGTCATCCGGTGACGCCGATGGTGCGCGTGCCCTGGAACGAGCCCGGCATCATCGGCAAGGTGCTCGACGGCGGCGCCTATGGCGTGATCTGCCCGATGATCAATACGCCGCAGGAAGCCAGGAACCTGGTCGCCTACGCCAAATATCCGCCGAAGGGCACGCGCTCGAACGGTCCGATCCGCTCCGGCATGTACGGTTCGGCCGGCGCCTATCAGCAGACCGCCAATGACGAGATCGTGCTGCTGCCGATGATGGAAACCAAGACCGCGGTCGAGAACATGGAAGCGATCCTCGACGTCGACGGCATCAACGGCGTCTATATCGGCCCGTCCGATCTCGGCTTCTCCTATGGCCTGGTGCCCAAGCTCGATCGCGACGAGCCGGAAATCCTGCAGATCTACGAGAAGATCGTGAAGGAGTGCGGCAAGCGCGGGCTCTATCCCGGCATCCACTGTTCCGGCGCCGACGGCGCGGTGCGCGCCATCAACATGGGCTTCAAGCTGGTGACGCTCTCCAACGAGAGCGGTTTGATGATGACCTACGCGAAAATGCAGATCGCGCAGACCAGGAAAGAGTCGGGCGGCAAGGCCTGACGGCGCCAATGGCGAATAGGGAGTGGCGAACAGCGGATTGAACCAACCTTCTATTCGCTACTCGCCGTTCGCTTGTTCGCCGCATCCGAGGAGAGCTCCAATGACCCAAGCCCCCGTCATTCGCCTGCATCCCGACGACGGCGTGCTGATCGCGCGATCGAGCCTGCCGCCCGGATTGGTGGTGGCCGATGGCGTGACCACGGTCGAGCGGATTCCGGCCGGCCACAAGGTGGCGATCCGGCCGATCGCGGTGGGCGAGCCGATCCGCCGCTACGGCCAGATCATCGGCTTTGCCACCGCGCCGATCGCGCCGGGGCAGCATGTCCACACCCAGAACTGCGGCATGGGCGATTTCGCCAAGGATTATGCCTATGGCGCCGACGTCAAGCCGGTGCCGAATTTCGATCTGCCCGCGACCTTCGAGGGCATCCGCCGTTCCGACGGCCGGATCGCAACCCGCAACTATATCGGCATCCTCACCTCGGTGAATTGCAGCGCGCATGTCGCAAGTCTGGTCGCCGACGTCTTCAAGAGGAACCCGTTCACGCACGACAATCCGCTGGCCGATTTTCCGAATGTCGATGGCGTGGTCGCGCTGACGCACAAGACCGGCTGCGGCATGACCCAGGACGAGCCCTTGAAGCTGTTGCGGCGGACGCTTGGCGGTTATGCGCGCCACGTCAATTTCTCGGCCGTCGTCGTGCTCGGGCTCGGCTGCGAGGTCAACCAGATCGGCGGGCTGATGGACGAGCAGAAGCTCGCCGGCCGGCTGCGCGCGATGGACATCCAGGAGGTCGGCGGCACCCGCAAGACAGTGGAAGCCGGCATCGCCTTCGTCAGGGAGACGCTGGCGGATGCCAACAGGGTCAAGCGCGAGCCCGTGCCGGCGAGCGAATTGACGGTGGCGCTGCAATGCGGCGGCTCGGACGGTTATTCCGGGGTCTCCGCCAATCCGGCACTGGGCGCAGCGAGCGATCTGTTGGTGCGGCATGGCGGCACCGTGATCCTGTCCGAGACGCCCGAGACCTATGGCGCCGAGCATCTGTTGACCCGTCGCGCGGTCAGCCGCGAGGTCGGCGAGAAGCTGGTGTCGCTGATGCGCTGGTGGGAGGATTATACCGCGCGCGAAGGCGCCGAGATGAACGCCAATCCGAGCCCGGGCAACAAGGCCGGCGGGCTGACGACCATCCTGGAAAAATCGCTCGGCGCCATGGCGAAGGCCGGCAGCACCAACCTGGTCGATGTTCTGCATTACGCCGAACCCGTCACCAAGAAGGGTTTCGTGTTCATGGATACGCCGGGCTACGATCCGGTCGCGGCGACCGGGCAGGTGGCGGGCGGCGCCAATCTGGTCTGCTTCACCACCGGAAGGGGCAGCGTGTTCGGCTGCAAGCCCGCGCCGTCGATCAAGCTCGCCACCAACACGCCGATGTACAGGCGCATGGAAGACGACATGGACGTCAATTGCGGCACCATCCTCGACGGCGAGGAAACCGTGCAGCAATGCGGCCAGCGCATCTTCGACCTGATGCTGAGGACCGCGTCCGGCCAGCCCACCAAGAGCGAAAGTTTCGACTTCGGCGGCGCCGAATTCGCGCCGTGGGTGCTCGGGGCGACGATGTAGCAATAGCGAATAGCGAAAGGCCGTTTGCGAGCGCGATTCGCGATTCGCCCGCTCGACGGGCACAAGCTGCCCGTTGTTAGAGCTTGATCCTGGCCGGAACCAGTGTTCTGCTTAAAAAAGCTGCTGGAGTGGCCCGTATTGTCAATCTTCGTCGCACTACACCACGTCACGCACTATAAATACGACCGTGCGATCGACCTCGGCCCGCAGACCATTCGCCTGCGGCCGGCGCCGCATACCCGCACGCCGGTGCTGAGCTACTCGCTCAAGGTCACCCCGCCCAACCATTTCGTCAACTGGCAGCAGGATCCGCAGGGCAACTGGCTGGCGCGCTACGTCTTTCCGGAGAAGGTGACCGAGTTCAAGATCGAGGTCGATTTCACGGCGCAGATGACCGTGATCAATCCGTTCGATTTCTTCGTCGAGCCATACGCGACCGCCTTTCCGTTTCAGTACAGGGACGACCTGAAGGCCGAGCTCGCGCCCTATTTGGAGACCATCGAGCCAGGTCCGCAGTTTACCGAGTACATGAAGTCGATCCCGCGCGAGGCGGATTCGACCGTCAATTTCCTGGTCGATCTCAACGCCCGTCTGCGGGAAAAGATTCGCTATATCATCCGGATGGAGCCCGGGGTTCAGACGCCGGAGGAGACGCTGGCCACGAGCGCGGGATCGTGCCGCGACTCCGCCTGGCTGTTGATCCAGATCATGAGGCATCTCGGCCTCGCCGCGCGCTTCGTCTCGGGTTACCTGATCCAGCTGCGACCCGACATCGATCCGGTCGAGGGACCGCGTGAGGTCGAGCAAGATTTCACCGACCTGCATGCCTGGGCCGAAGTCTATCTTCCCGGCGCCGGCTGGATCGGCTTCGATGCGACCTCGGGCATGCTGGCCGGCGAAGGGCACATCCCGGTCGCCGCCACGCCGCATTACCGTTCGGCGGCGCCGGTCTCCGGCAGTGCCGGCTTTGCCAATGTCGACTTCGCGTTCGAGATGAGCGTCAAGCGCATCCGCGAAGTGCCGCGCATCACCTGGCCGTTCTCCGATGAATCATGGGCGCGGCTCGACCGTCTCGGCGAGCAGGTCGACGCCGACCTGACGGCGCAGGACGTGCGGCTGACGATGGGTGGCGAGCCGACCTTCGTGTCGGTCGACGATCTGGAGGCGCCGGAATGGAACACGGCGGCCGTCGGAGGGGCCAAGCGCGCTCTCGCCGACGACCTGATCCGGCGCTTGCGCGAACGTTTTGCGCCCGGCGGTCTGCTGCATTACGGGCAGGGCAAATGGTATCCCGGCGAGAGCCTGCCGCGCTGGGCGTTCGGGCTCTATTGGCGCAAGGACGGGGTTGCGATCTGGAAGAACCCTGATTTGATCGCCAAAATCGAGAATCCGCGCAAGGCCGACATCGCCGGCGCCGAGCGCTTCGCCCAGGGC
>NZ_JBAURI010000601.1:0-2935 GCF_049581145.1 Bradyrhizobium sp. | reverse complement strand
TGGTGCCGACATTGACGCGGTTGAAGAGGTCGGTGACGTCCTCATTGGTCAGGCGGATGCAGCCCGACGAGACGAACTTGCCGATGGTGGTCGGATCGTTGGTGCCGTGGATACGGTATTCGCTGCTGCCGAGATACATCGCGCGGGCGCCGAGCGGGTTGCCGGGACCGCCGGCCATGAAGCGGGGCAGATAGGGCTGGCGCGCCACCATCTCGGCCGGCGGATACCAGTCCGGCCACTCCGCCTTGCGGCTGATGGTCTGCACCCCCGACCAGGTGAAGCCCTGGCGGCCGACGCCGACGCCGTAGCGCAAGGCGCGGCCCTGGCCGAGCACGTAATACAGCGCGGTGTTGGCGGTATCGATCACGATGGTGCCGGGCGCTTCGCTGCCGTCGAAACTCACGACCTGGCGACGCAGCCTGTCGGGCAGCAGGCTGTCTTCATCCTCGACCGCCGGCGGCATCGTCGCCGCGTCATCCGGCGCCGAGGCGCCCGGATCCTGCGCCGCATAGCCCAGCTCCTGCGCCTGCGCCGCGCTGGAGAAGACGGCCGGTGTCAGCAGCAGGATGCCGGCGACGACGAGCGCACTCGTCGAACGCAACGACCTGCCGGTCGCGGAGAGATGCTGTGTCATGTGCTGCCCCTGGGATACGCATCGCTTGGATGCTTCGTGACCAGCCCAACGCCGCGACGGCCGCCGTAGTTCCGCCGAAGCAGCGCCGATAACGAGGCTGTCAAGCTCACGCGTTGTCACGTTCATGCGATGGAACCCTTACGCCCCGCCGCGCATTGAGGCCGGAGAGTTCGTTAGCAAGGCGCGGGCTTCCAGGCGCGGGCTGGGTGGCCCTGTTCGCTACCTGTGGCGCATCACCCTTGCGCGGGGAGAACCGAATCGTGCGTGTCATGCCGAGTGAGCGTCTTCTCCCCAATGCGCCGTCCGGCACGCCGGTCCCCGATAGCAAAGGCGAACTGCCGCCGGTGATCCGCCGCCAGGAGGTCGTGGCCTTCGCGCTGGTGGCGCTGCTCCTGATCTGCGTCGTCGCCGTGCTGTGGGCGGCAAAGGCCTTCTTCCTCCCGGTCATCATGGCGTTCGTGGTCGGCACCATGCTGTCGCCCGCCGCGAACCTGCTCGAGCGCTATAAAATCCCCAGGGGAATCGCAGCCGTCTTGATCGTGGTGACGGTCGCGGCCGGCGCGACCTTGATGATCGGCCTGATCTCGGCCCCCCTGATGGAATGGACCAACCGGCTGCCGGAAATGGCCTCCCGGCTCAGGGACAAGATGCACATCTTCGATCGTCCGCTGGCGCTGTGGCACGAGCTGCAGGGGATGGTGGGCGGAAGCTCCAACGGGCTGAGCTCGTTTCAGATACCGAAGATCGAGTGGGTGCAGCCCACGATCGAGTTCCTGTCGCCGACCTTCACCGAATTCCTGCTGTTCTTCGCAACGCTGATCCTGTTCATCGCCAGCTGGAAGGATCTGCGCCGCGCCCTGATCATGACCTTCGGCGATCACGCGGCGCGGCTTCGAACGTTGCGCATCCTGAACGAGATCGAGGTCCATCTCGGCAATTACCTGCTGACGGTCACGATCATCAACACCGGCGTCGGGATCGCGACCGGCATCGTCTGCGCGGTCACGCACATGCCAAATCCGGGCGGACTCGGCGCGCTCGCCGCCACCTTGAACTTCATCCCGATCATCGGCCCGGTGGCGACCTTCGTGATCCTGGTCGTGGTCGGCGTCATCGCGCTGCCGACGCTCGGCGCCGCGCTGATGGCGCCGCTGGCGTTCGTCGGCATCGCCTTCCTGGAAGGGCATTTCGTCACGCCGACCATCATCGGCCGCCGGCTGGAATTGAATGCGCTCGCCGTCTTCCTCGGGCTGGCGTTCTGGACCTGGCTGTGGGGACCGATGGGGGCCTTCCTGTCGTCGCCGCTTTTGATCGTCGCGCTCATCGTCAAGGAGCATCTGGTGCCGGTCTCCGCGCCGCAGCTGCCGCAAGACTGATGCAGCAGCGATGCGGCATCGAACCGCGCAGGCCACCGGAACTTCCGCTCCGGAGAAACGTTTTCAGCCAAAATAACCGAATAAGATGCAGCCAATGCAGGGTCGATGACGAATGGTGAAACACAATGACCAGCCTGACGGACGACGCGACCACCCAACGCCTTGAGAAGGAAGTAACCGCCGTGAAAGACGATATCGCAGCCCTCACCGACCAGATCACCGACGCGCTCAACACCTTTGCCGGCGCCGCCAAGAAGCAGGCGCGGCGCGGCTACAAGGAAGCCCGCTCCAACATGGATTCCACGCTCGACGACATGTCGGCGCGCGGCGGCGCGATGCTGGAGGCCGCGCATGACGCCGCCGGCTCGATCGAGGAGACGCTGGAAGACGTCATCACCCACCGCCCGCTCGCAACCGTCGGGCTGGCGCTCGGCCTGGGCTTTCTGATCGGCGCGATCTGGCGCCGCTGAGACGATGGCACAGCCACGCAACGGCGTCGCCCGCAGCCGCGCCGTTGATCCTGCGCGATTGATGAGACGCGATGAGTAGAGTGCGATTGACGAAATGACGTTGATGGACGCCAGATGCTGGCGTCCGCGTCCGAGGGGGGTTCCGATGTTCCGGCACATGATCGATGATTTCAAGGTTTCCGCCGGCACCGCGGTGCGGCTGACATCACTGGCGGCGATCGCGGCCATCGCCTTGTTCATAACGACGTCGTTTCTCTGTGCCGCGCTGTTCGTCGTCGTGTTGCAGCGCTATGGGCTGGTTGCGGCCTGTCTCGCCGGCGCCGGCCTGTTTTTCGTCGTGACGCTGATCGCGGCCGGGAGCTACATGGTGCGCAAGCGCCAGATCGCGGTCCGCGCGGCGCGGGCCGCCGAGCAGACGAAATCGGCCGCCCACAACATGCTGGCGGATCCCATGC
>NZ_JBAURI010000600.1:0-7562 GCF_049581145.1 Bradyrhizobium sp. | reverse complement strand
GCGCTGCTCAATCCCGGCACCGAACTGTGCCGGCCCTCCGACATCAGGCGTCTTGCCGAGCAGGTGATCCTCACAACGGCCTGACCGGCTCGACGGGCATGGCCGGTGTCTCGCCGCTCCGCGAGGTGGCATGATTGAGATCGTCCAGCGACAGCAGCAGTCCGCCGACCCGTTCGAGCGAGGAGATCCAGTCCACCACCCGGCCGTAATTGTCGACCAGCCAGTTGAACGATCCCTGCACCAGCGTGAAGGCTGCGGCGGCCTGCGTCAGTTCGCCAAGCGTCATTGCATCGGCCAAAAATTTCGGCGCGCATAGCACGAGGCCGATCACCGGCGCCAGCAGCGTGTTGCCTTGCGACACCAGCGTGGTGCGCGCGAGTTGCCAGCACAGATTTCGCCACTGCGCCATCGTGTTCGCGAGCGCCTGCCACAGCCCGCGCTTGACCTCCTCTTCCCGCCGCTTTTGCGCGACCCCTTCGCCGATCTCGCGCAGCAAATGCGCCGCCGTGATCAGTTCCGCCTCGGCCTGATCCTTGATCAGGACCACCCTGGTCAGCGGCGCGCCGACCAGAACCATCGCTGTGGTCACGAGTCCGGAATAGACGACGACACTGACGACGAGATAGCCGGGAATCCAGAAGCTGGTGCCGAACACCGAAAGGGTGGCGTTGCCGCCGACCGTCCACAACACCTGAATGAAGACGATGGCGTTGAGCAGCGAGCCGACGAGTCCGAGCGCGAAATCGACCGGCGCGTCGGTTGCGATCCTGGTATCTTCCGCGATGCGGTATTCGGGAATCTGCTGTTCGCCGCCATCCTGGACTTGAGCGAGGCGGACATAGCGCTCCTCCTCCATCCAGTAGTCGATCACATGGCCACTCAGCCATTCCCGCCATTTGCGCTGTACGGTCATGCGCCCCCACACCGAGGTGACGGCGAGCGCCACGCTGGCTGCGCACAGGGGAATCAGCAGCAGCGCCTGGGCGCGCAGCCGGCCGCCGTCCCTGTTCTCGAGCGCGTCGAAGAAATCCCTGTTCCAGTAGTTGAGGCGGAACTGCACATAGAGCTGCAGCACGACGATCGCAACCAGCGCGGCGCAGAGCAGCCACACCCGCCATGCCGACAGCCCGCGCCAGAAGCCTGACGCGCTTTGCCAGAAGCGGGACCACTGTCGATGCAGGTTTTCGGCGCTGTTCTCGGACATGATCTGGTTTCAGGACTGACTAGATCACATCAGCGCCAGACGATTGATCTTCCGCAAAGCCTGGCACACGGCAAGCGGCCAGACTGTCAACGAGCTTGACACGCCCGCTGGCCGCGGCCCGGGGCGAGGTTGCAGCGCGGGAGGAAGTGCCATGATAGATGCCATGACTGGTCCTGGTTACATCCGATGGTTCGGCGATCTCAGGCTGAAGGATGTCCCTCTGGTCGGCGGCAAGACCGCCTCGCTGGGCGAGCTCTATTCGGCGCTGTCGCCGCAGGGCGTCAAGGTGCCGAACGGCTTCGCCCTGACCGCCGAAGCCTATCGCGACGCGCTGACGCAGGCCGGCGCCTTCGAAAAGCTCCGCGACCTGCTCGCCGGCATCGACAAGCGCCGCATCGTGGATCTGGAGCGGCGCGCTGCCGCGGCGCGCGCCATCGTCTACGCCGCCACCGACCACGCCGGCCTGCGCCGCCAGGTCGACGAAGCCTACCGGCAGCTCGAAAAGGAGTATGGCGCCGATGTCGCGGTCGCCGTGCGCAGTTCGGCAACGGCGGAGGATCTGCCGACCGCGAGCTTTGCCGGCCAGCACGAGAGTTATCTCAACATCCGCGGGCCCGACGACCTGATGAAAGCCTGCCGCCGCTGCTTCGCCTCGCTGTTCACCGACCGCGCGATCTCCTACCGGATCGACAACGGTTTCGATCATTTCAAGGTCGCGCTGTCGGTCGCGGTCATGAAGATGGTGCGCTCGGATCTGGCGGCCAGCGGCGTGATGTTCACGCTCGACACCGAATCCGGATTTCGCGACGTGGTCTTCGTCACCGGCGTCTATGGGCTCGGCGAGAACATCGTTCAGGGCACCGTCGATCCCGACGAGTTCTATGTGCACAAGCCGACCTTCAACTCTGGATTCCGCGCCGTGCTGTCGCGCCGGCTGGGCGCCAAGGACCAGCGCATGATCTACGGCAAGGGACACGCCACAACCACCCGCAATGTCAAGACGGCGCGGGCCGATCGCGAGCGGTTCTGCATCAGCGACAGCGACGTACTGGACCTGGCGCATTGCGCGATCGCGGTGGAGAAACACTATTCGGATCTGGCCGGCGCGCCGACCCCGATGGATATCGAGTGGGCCAAGGACGGCGCCGATGGCGCGCTCTACATCATCCAGGCCCGCCCGGAAACGGTGGCCTCGCGTCGCAATGCGGACGCGCTGGAGAGTTTTTCGCTCAAATCGACCGGCAAGACGCTCGCCTCGGGGCGCGCCGTCGGCGAAAAGATCGCCTCCGGCAAGGTCCGCCTAATCAAGACCGAGCGCGATCTTCGCGCCTTCAGGCCCGGCGAAGTGCTGGTCGCGCCCGCCACCAGCCCGGATTGGGAGCCGGTGATGAAATCCGCCGCCGCGATCATCACCGACCATGGCGGCCGGACCTGCCATGCGGCGATCATCGCGCGCGAAATGGGCGTGCCGGCGGTCGTCGGCACCGAGACGTTCACCAAGACGGCGAAGACTGGGATGTCCGTCACCGTGTCCTGCGCCGATGGCGACATCGGCCACGTCTATGACGGCAACCTGCCGTTCGAAGTGGAGCGGGTTGCGATCGACCGGCTGAAGAGGCCGCACACCGAAATCATGGTCAATCTCGGCAATCCGGAAATCGCCTTCAAGACCGCGATGGCGCCGTCCGACGGCGTCGGGCTCGCCCGGATGGAATTCATCATCAATCAGCATATCGGCGTCCATCCAATGGCGCTCGCGCAACCGGAAAAGGTCAAATCGGCGCGGGACCGGCGCACCATCAAGCTTTTGACCGCGCGCTACAAAAAGCCGGCTGACTTTTTCGTCGAGCATCTCTCCGAGGGCGTCGGCATGATCGCCGCCGCATTCCATCCCCGCCCCGTCATCGTGCGGCTGTCCGACTTCAAGACCAACGAATATGCCCATCTGGTGGCCGGCGCCGATTTCGAGCCGAAGGAGGAAAACCCGATGCTGGGCTTCCGCGGCGCGGCACGTTACGCCCATCCGGCCTATGCGGCGGGCTTTGCGCTGGAATGCGCGGCGCTGCGCCGCGTCCGCGACGTCATGGGACTGAGCAACCTCAAGATCATGATTCCGTTCTGTCGCCGCGTCGAGGAGGCTCGCAGCGTCATCGAGGCGATGGCGCGCAACGGCCTCAAGCGCGGCGACGGCGGCCTCGAGATCTTCATGATGTGCGAGATTCCGAACAACGTGATCCTGATCGATCAATTCGCCAAATTGTTCGACGGGTTCTCGATCGGCTCCAACGATCTCACCCAGCTCACGCTCGGCGTCGACCGCGATTCCGACATCGTCGCGTTCGATTTCGACGAGCGCGATCCGGGCATGCTGCAGATGCTGACGATGGCGGTCGCAGGCGCCAAGCGCAATCGCCGCCATGTCGGCATTTGCGGCGAGGCGCCGGCGAACTATCCGGAGATCGCGCGCTTTCTCACCGGCCTCGGCATCGATTCGATCAGCGTCAATCCGTCGAGCGTGTTGCGCACCATGGCGATCGTGTATGACGCCGAACAGGCGACGGCGCACGCGCAGGCGAGCTAGCGGCGGCCGCTTCACGTTCTCCGACCACCAAGCAATCCGGCCGTCGGCCGACACCGAGGAGGCCAGATGCGTCGACGCAACTTGCACGCGGGAGTGGCGTGTGCTTTGACCAGGGAAGCGTTGCCGAATTATGTAGTTTGAGGGGCGTGGGATGGGACTGTTCGATTGGCTGAAGCCCAGGACACGAACGCTTGGGCCGACACCGGAGGGACTTTACGGAGGATTGCCTAAAGGAGCGCGTTGGCTGGACGGAGCCGATCCTGCAGGCGACCCTGAGAATTTTATCCCGGAATCTGAAGCGTATGTGTTCGATATCGCGGAATGGAGGTGGGGCGAGCAGCTTTGGATCGACGCCACGACGAGTTCAGCCGGCAGCCAGGCGGGGTTCGGTCTCGTTGTCGGATTATCCGATGGCAGCAATACAGATGCCGCAGAGGTTTGGGAGCACAATGGAAGTCGAGGCCCGATCTTGAAGGAACGCCAGGAATGGACCATTCCTCGTGGCCATCCGACACGGGAGTTGGTCCTGGTCTCGCATGGCGAACAAACGACCCAGGTGCTCCGCAAGCTCGAGCAGTGTTTCGGCTACGCGCCGTTTGCTCATCCAGCCTTGCCGGATAAGAACGCAGTGATCTGCGAGCTTCTTATGTTGCGGGGAATTGTCATCCCTGACGAGGACCGCTTCACCGCACGCATGAAGGTCGTGCTGCCGGAGAGCGATGGCTGGCCTTACGGCGAATTCTTCTTGAACGTAAATTCCGTCCGCAAGCAGCTTTGGGTATCGGAAAAATCCGATGAGTACAGGATCGCAATATTGGATCGGATTTCTCAGCGTTAGCCGAGCTTTCTCATGGTGCCGCATGAGCATGTTCTCACCACAGAGAGCTTCGCGTTTCGGCGATCCCATCGCTCGCCAGACGAGCTGCGACCTGTCCGGAAGTTGACAGCCATGTTTGGCATTGACCGCGTGCCTCCTGATTTCGCGCCATCGGCATTCCGGGAGGCCGATTCGCAAAAGCAATCAATTGCTTTTATCCCCGCTCCGGCCGCCCATAATCCGCATCAATGTGCGTGTTGCGTTTGTGGGTCCCGGATCAGCGATGAAGAAGCACATCGTCTGCCTTTCGTTCGATTTCGACGCCCTGTCGATCTGGATTTCGCGCGGGATGACGACCCCGCTGCCGATTTCGCGGGGAGAGTTCGGCGTTGTCGGAGCCCGCCGCATCCTGAAATTGCTGGAGCGGTTCGGCATCGGAGCAACCTGGTTCGTTCCCGGCCATACAGCCGAGACGTTTCCCGACGCCACCCTGGAGATCCATCGCGCTGGTCACGAGATCGGCAACCACGGCTGGACCCATCAGTCCCCCCTGGGGATGTGCCGTGAGCAGGAGCGCGACGAGCTGCTGCGCGCCAACGAAACGCTTGGACGCCTGACCGGCAAACTTCCCCGAGGATACCGGTCACCGGTGTGGGATACGAGCGAGAACACCATCGAACTGTTGCTGGAGAACGGCTTTCGCTATGCAAGCAACGGCATGGCCAACGATTACTCGCCCTACCGGGCCCGGGTCGGCGACGTCATCACCATGGACGAGCCCGCCCGATTTGGCCGGACGACGCCGCTGATCGAAATTCCGGTCAGCTGGTCGCTGGACGACGCCCCGCATTTCGAGGTGGTGCGGACGCCAAACTGGATCCAGCCCGGCCTTTCCAACGCGGGCCTCGTCGCCGACAACTGGATGGCCGACTTCGACTACATGCGCGACCATGTCGATTGGGGCGTGCTGACCTACACCTTCCATCCTTATTGCATCGGGCGCGGCCACCGCATGATCGTGCTGGAGAAGTTGATCTGCCACCTTCAGGCCAATGGCGCGGTCTTCATGACCATGACGGACGTGGCCGCCGAGTTCGAGCACCGCGAACCCTATGCCGGTCACACCGGGGCGGACCGGATTGCGGCGGCCCATGATCATGACGCTCACGACCCTGCACCGAACGGAGGTTTCCCCTGACAACCGTCATCAAGAATGGCCACGTGATCGCTTTTGCGGATGGCCGGCATCATTGCATTCCCGCAGGCGTGGTTGCCTTTGACGGCG
This sequence comes from Bradyrhizobium sp., assembly GCF_049581145.1. Lineage (GTDB taxonomy): Bacteria > Pseudomonadota > Alphaproteobacteria > Rhizobiales > Xanthobacteraceae > Bradyrhizobium. The sequence goes on along the minus strand of NZ_JBAURI010000600.1, from coordinate 1,675 downwards.
ACCGGATCACCTATGTGGGCGAGGATCTTCCTGCGAATGCCACCGAGATCATCGACGCAACCGGCAAGATCGTCTGTCCGGGATTCGTCAATGCCCATCTGCATGTCACCGATACGCCGTTCACGAGGGGCTATTGGGAGGACATGGGACGGCAGGGTGCGTCACCCAATCACGACGGTCTGTATCGCATCCTGCCTACCGTTCGCGGCGCGGTTTCTGTCGAAGATGAATTGGTCGCCGCGGAATGCGCCTTTGCCGAATTGCTGCTGTCCGGCAGTACCACGATCGTCGAGCTCGGCTTCGATTTCGAGATGATGGAAGGCGGCGATATCACCTCGACCGAGCGGATGGTCGAGATCGCCGCACGGATGGGCGTGAGGGCCTATTTCGGGCCGCGCTACCGGTCCGGCTATTGGTCGCTCGGGACCGGCAACAAGGTGCAATATCACTGGTATCCCGACCGTGGCCGCCAGCGCTTCGACGACTGCGTAGCCTTTTGCCGGTCGGCCGACCGCAGCCATGACGACATGATCCGGACCATGCTGGCACCGGGCCAGATCGATACCTGCGATGCGGATCTGTTGCGGGAAACCCGCGTGATCGCCGACCGGATCAAGGTTCCGATCCAGCTCCATGCCGGACAGTCTCCAACCGAGTACCGGACCATCCGCGACGTGCATGGCTGCTCGACCATCGCATTGCTCGGCTCGACCGGCTTGCTGGGGGAGGATTTCATCATCGGCCACGGCATGTATCTGACCGAAGACGGCGACGTGGATCGTTTCCCGGCGGCGGAACTGGCGGCGCTGGTCGAGAGCCGCACCACCATCGTTCACCTGCCCTGGGTCAAGGCCCGGCAGGGCGCGGCGATGCGCTCGTTCGGCAGGTTCGTCCGCGCCGGCGTGCGCATGGGACTCGGTACCGACACCTACCCGTTCGATATCATCCAGGAGATGCGCTGCGCGGCGACGCTGTCCAGGGTGATGGATGGCTCCCCGGTGATGACGACATCGGCCCAGATCTTCCATGCGGCAACCGTCGGAAGCGCCGATGCGCTCGGCCGTGCCGACCTGGGCCGGCTCACGCCGGACGCCAAGGCGGACATCGTCCTGATCAATGCACGCAGCCCTCACGCGGTCCCGTTGCACGATCCGATCGGCTTCATCGTCTTCAGCGCCACCGGCGCCGACGTCGACACCGTCATCGTCAACGGCCGAAGTGTCGTCGAAAACCGGGTGTTGCAGACCACCGATCTCGACGCCGCACTGGCCCGGCTGGCCGAAGCAGCGGCCCGGGTCGCCGCGCGCATCGGTGACCGGCTTTGACGAAACCTGGAATCGGGCGCAGGCGCAAGCTCCGGTGTGCCGCGGTAGTCGCCCGCGCCGTCGAGTGGTGCTAGGGTTCGGACGATGCAGAGTTCGGTTGGGCGCAATTCAGCGCCGGACGCGGGGTTGCATCTGACGGCCACGATGTCTCGAACCGAAACGGAAGCCGCCGCCGGCATCATGCTGGTCGAAAGCGAAAGCCTGGTGCGCCGGATCCCCGGCGTGCTGGACAGCCTTGGCGAGTCCGATCGCAAACGGTTGCTGTCGATCGGACGCAAGCGGACTTTCGAGCCCGAAGAGACGCTGTGGCGCCAAGGCGATCTCCATGAAGGCATCTACCTGATCAATTC
>NZ_JBAURI010000599.1:0-3263 GCF_049581145.1 Bradyrhizobium sp. | reverse complement strand
CCGGTCGATGGGCCGGCCGCAAGGGTTGCAAGACAATCCTTCGGCGTCCCGATCAGTTCCGGCCGCCGTTTGCCTTGACGACCTGGCCGTTGATCCAGCCGCTCTCCGGACTGGCCAGAAAGGAGACGACCCGGGCGATATCGTCGGGCTGGCCGAGACGGCCAAGCGGGATGTCGTTGATCAGGCGCTGGATCAGCGCGTCGGATCGGCCGGTGAAAAACAGCTCCGTTGCGATCGGACCGGGCGCGACCGCGTTGACGGTGATGCCGCGACTGCCGAGCTCCTTGGCGAGGACGTGAGTCATCGCCTCCACGGCCGCCTTGGTCGCGGCGTAGACACCGTGTGCGGGCAGGTAGTTGCCGATAATGCTGGTCGAGAGATTGATGATGCGGCCGCCATCACGCACGCGCCGGGCGCCCTCGCGCATGCCGTTGAAGGCACCGGTGAGATTGACGGCGAGGAGGCGGGTGAAGTCCGCGTCGGCGACCTCTGCCAGCGGAGAAAGTTTGATGATCCCGGCGTTGTTGACCACGACGTCGATCGGCCCAAACTCGGCCTCCGCCTGGTCGAACAGCGCCTTCACGGCCGCTGCGTCCGCGACGTCGGCGCGCATCGCCCTGGCGCATCCGCCAGCCGCAGCGATGCGGGCTGCGACCTCCTCGGCGGCAGCCTGACTGGAGGCGTAACCGATGATCGTCCGAAAACCGTCAGCCGCGAGCCGGCTGGCGAGCGCGGCTCCGATCCCCCTGGAAGCGCCCGTCACGATTGCTGTTCGGGTCTCATTCGGCATCTGCGGTACTCCGTTGGGAGGTCAGGCCGTGATCGGCTGCCGGTCGTAGTTTTTCGCGTAGGCGTTCTCGACGCCGGTCAGAATCTCGACCACCTCGAAATAACGGTCCCAGAACGGGCTTTCCCGCAGCTCTTCGACCAGGAGCTGATAGGCGTGATGATCCCGCGCCTCCCACATCCAGATGTCGGTGACGCGGGCCGAGTAGAACTCGACGTCAAAGAAGCGGAGCGAGACTCCCAAAGCATGCTTTTTGACGATCGGCGTAAGGTGCTCCCGAGCCAGTTCGTAGCGGCGTTCGACCGGGAAACCCAGCCACTCGGGCGTCGTCTTCACCAACATGAAGACGGTGAGTTCGGGTTCGAAGGCTTTTTCTTGTGATGTCATATCTTTCTTTCCATCATCGTCTGATGGAGCTAAAATACGAGCAATCGCTCACAATTGGTACTCGCGTTTCCCAGCCATGCCGGCCAGACCTTCCCAGCAGCGACAACGCCCGAGAAAAGCGCCCAAACAGGCGCGTTCGCTCGAGACGGTGGCGGTGATCGTCGAGGCGGCGGCTCGCATTTTGGAGGCGCATGGACATGAGGGCTTTTCGACCAACGCGGTTGCCGAACGGGCCGGCGTCAGCGTCGGCTCGCTCTACCAGTATTTTCCCGAGAAGGACGCGCTGATCGGAGCCCTGATCGTCCGCGAAACATCGCGCCTGATCGATGATGCGGAGGCGGCCCAGGCTCAGGCCACCGGACGCGCGGCTCTCTCGGCGCTGATCATCGCCGCCGTCGGACACCAGCTTCGCCGTCCCGAGCTCGCCAGGCTGCTCGACTTCGAAGAGGCGCGGCTTCCGTTCGATGCCGAGACCCAACGGGTCGGCGACGGGTTCCGCGCCATCGCGATGGCAATCCTCGCACGGTCGGACCTGCCGCGGCAGCCCGACAGGGAGATAGCCGCACAAGACGTCATGGCGATCATCAGGGGAATCATCGATGCAGCCGGCGTGCACGGCGAAACGGATCAGCGAAAGCTTGCGAGCCGGGTGCAACGCGCCGTTTTCGGATACTTGAACACCAAGGCGTAGCTCCACCGGGCTCGCAAGCAGACATCAGCGCGGGACAGCATTCAATTTCGCGATCGCGGGCCGATCACTCCGGCGATTGACCGTGCGGACCTTCCCCGACATGGCGGGCACTTCCGTCACTGGTTCAGCATCGGAATGTCCCTGGCGGGCTCGGACCCGGCAGCGAGCTCAGGAAGGCGTGGATGTCGGCGGCATCCTTGTCCGACAGCACCTGCTCGGAGAACGACGGCATGTCGTTCGGCGAAAGGCGAGCCCTCGCCGATCGCTGTTCGAACCGTCAGCGGTTCGACATCACCCGCAACCTTCGCCGCGGGGTCTGCACCGGCTGCGCTGCCGGAGCCTCGGCGCGACCATCGCGATCGGCCTGGATCGCCATCGCCAACAGCTCTGGCGATCGACCTTGCTCACGGCGTTGCGCGGCAGGCTGTCGAGCACCATGATCGCCTCGGGCATCTTGTAGGCGGCAAGCCGCATCGCGAGATTGTCGACGATGCGGGACACATCCGCATCCTGATCGTTGCCGGCCAGTTTCGCGAAGGCGAAGATGCGCTGTCCGAGGACATCATCGGGCACGCCGACCACCGCGGCCTCTTCGACCGAAGGATGCGCGCCGAGGATCGCCTGCTCGATCCCGAGCGGCGAAATGTTGGTGCCGCCGCGAATGATGATGTCCTTCTTCCGCGAGACGAACCAGAGGTCGTCGCCCTCCCCGCGCCGCATCAGATCGCCGGTGTGATACCGGCCCTCCGTCAGGCTTGCTGCGGTCGCATCCGCATCGTTCCAGTAGCCCACGAACGTTGGCCCCGCGGACCAGCAATTCGCCGATCCCACCATCGGCAACGTCCTTGCCCTGATCGTCGACCAGGCGGAGTTTATCTGTGGCCTGTCGGCCACGATGCTGCTTGGCCGCCTTGCCGATTTGTGAGGGCTCGACGGAGCTTGTCGGCGCTGCGGGGGTCGCAAACAGCGCGCAGCCGAAGGATGCGGCGCTTCCGAGACCGCGCCGACACGCGCGAGAGCCGTCCGCGTCGCAGGCTGACGGGCGGGTCGGGCGGTGAGCTATCTCTGTCCGTGGTGCATTCGACGAAAGTCGTTCTAGGGTCTTGTCACGGCCTCCGGCGATATGTCTCGACCACCGCTTCTCTCCAGGAGAAATTTGCGGAATTCGTCGGCGCCCGTGGCAACCGGCGCCGTGCGGCCGCGGGCTCTGTCGAGCCAATCCTGCGCGGCCTTGAAGCGCACCAGGCCGAGGACATCGGCCGAGATGACGGTATCCCGCCATTTCGGGCTGCGCGGCGGCTTTTGCAACTGCTCGATATGGTCGAACAGCGCATCGACGAAGCGGGCCACTCGCCTGTAGCGATCGCTTTGCAATGGCCAGTTGTAGACCATCAGCAC
>NZ_JBAURI010000598.1:0-4341 GCF_049581145.1 Bradyrhizobium sp. | reverse complement strand
GGTGAGGCGATCGGGCGCCGGAACGCGCGGCGCCGGCGGGTCCGGCTGCTGTGGTGTCGGTATCGCTGGTCGGGCCTTCCGGACCGGACCTGAACCGCGATCGGTGGTCGAAGATCTTCTCTGCATGCATTGCAATCTCCCAAAGCTCTTTTGCCTTGGGCGACTTTGGCGGAGGTCTGTTTCGGCAGCATTCCACTGCCTAGGATTAGGGCTACGATTGTAATGGGACGCGGATCTGCTTTTGAAATTGAATCTCGCGGCATGGCCATATCTGCCTGTGGTGCGCCGATGCCTTCGGCGCGACCTGGTCGGAGGCGTCGATCAGAGCGGTTCCACCGGCAGCGCGAAGACGTAGCCGACGCCGCGTTCGGTCTGGATGATCGATGGCGTCGTCGGATCGCTCTCGAGCTTGCGGCGCAGGCGCAGGACCTGGACGTCGATGCTGCGATCGAACACGTCCTCGTGGATCCGCGTCGCCTGCAACAGGTGCTCGCGCGAAAGCGGGCGTTGCGGCGCGTCGAGAAACGCGATCAGGAGCGAGTACTCGCCCTTGGTCAGCGCCACCGGCTCGCCGTTTGAATTGGTGAGGCGCCGGTTGCGCCGGTCGAGCTGCCAGCCGCCGAACCGGCAGCGGCCTCTTTCGACCTCACGCTGGGCCGCAGATTTTCCCGCCTCGCGCCGCCGCAGCACCGCCCGGATCCGGGCCAGCAATTCCCGCAGGCCGAAAGGCTTGGTGATGTAGTCGTCCGCTCCAAGCTCCAGCCCGACCACGCGGTCGATCTCGTCGCGACGATGACCGGTGGTAATGATGATGGGGACGTCGGAGTGGAGGCGGATGTCGCGCAGGAGATCGAGGCCATCGTCCTGGCCGAGCCGCAGATCGAGGATCACGAGATCCGGCGCGCTGCGCGCCAGCAGGCCCGCGACCTCGTCGCGGCCGGAGGCCGGGATGGCCCGGAAATCGTGCTCCTCGAGATAATTCGTCACGAGGTGCCGCATCGTGTTGTCGTCTTCAATCACGAGACAGGTCGCCGGCCTGCGTTCGGCGCCTGCGGAAAATTGTTCAATGGGATCGTTTCCGATCCCGCCAAGCAGATGCGTGCTGCGAACGGATTTGGGGTCAGAATCACTGATTAAACATCCAGACATTCACTCTCTCCGACACCCCGGTAACGCTATAGGGCATCGTGTCCCGCACCGCAGCACACATTTTGGAGAGTCATCCGAGCGATCTCGGGGAATCCGGCCACACTGTTAGCAGCGCCGTCGTGGCTTCAGATTTTCCTGTTACGTCTGTAACAATGGGCAGCCGCAAAAATTCACGACGCGATCACGGGCATCCCAGGATCGAAACCGAGCGCCGCCTCGAACCATTTCGCGACCTGCAGCAGTCGCTTGTCCTCGCGATATCGCGCGACGAGCTGAATGCCGAGCAGCAAACCGTTGTTGCCGAAGCCGGCCGGCAGCGTCACCGCCGGCACGCCGAGAAAGGTCCAGGGCGCGCAGTATTCGGCGTCGCCGGTCGCGTGCAGGCCGCGGGGGGCCTCGCCGAAGGCGGGCAGCGTCAACAGCGCGTCGTAGCCGGAGATCTCCGTGGCGAAGGCTGTGCGCCACTTCTCCTGGATCGCCTTGGCCTTCAGGTAGTCGAGCGCGGCCAGCGCCTTGCCGCGTTCGACCTGCGACTTCAGCTGGTCGCTGGTGCGATCGGGAAAGCGTGCGACCAGGTCGGCGAAGATGAGCGCGCCTTCGCTGGACAGAATGGTGTTGATGGCGGGCCAGTTCTCGCGGTCGAAGGCGGCGAGTTCGAGCTCTTCCAGCACGGCGCCGGCGTCGCGCGCTCTTGCGATGGCCGCATCAAACGCCCGCTGCTGCCCGGGCTCGGCGCGCGACCATTTTTCGAAGCGGACGATGCCGATGCGCGGTTTGCCGAGAGGCTCGAGGCCCCGTTCGAGGTCGACCGCGAAAGCCGGGAGCGGGCGGCCATGCCGATCGCCGTCGCTTGCGCCCGCGGTCAGCGCTAGCGCCAGCGCGACATCGTCGACGCGGCGGGCGAAGAAGCCGACATGATCGAGCGACGGACTCAACGGATGCACGCCGATGCGCGGGATCGCGCCAAAGCTCGGCTTGAGACCGACGATGCCGTTGAACGCGGCCGGCCGGATCACCGAGCCGAGCGTCTGGGTGCCGAGCGCGAGCGGCACAAGTCCGGCAGCCACCGCCGCGGCCGAGCCCGACGACGAACCGCCCGGCGTATGATCGGGATTCCAGGGATTGACCGTCGGCCCCGGATGCCGCCAGGCGAACTCGGTCGAGACCGTCTTGCCGAAGATCGTCGCGCCGAGATTGCGCAGCCGCTCGACCACCCAGGCATCCGCTGCCGGGACGTGGCCCTGGTAGATCGGCGAGCCGTTGGTCGTCGGCATGTCCGCGGTCGCGATGATGTCCTTGATCCCGACCGGGATGCCCGACAGCGGACCGGGCCGCCGCGTGACATCGATCGGAAGATATTCGAACGCTTTCAACCGCGGCTCGACGGCGGTCGCCTTGGCAAGTCGATCCGCGGCGTAGCGATCCGCCGCCACCTCATCGGCGCGGAACGCACGCAGCAGATCGAGCACGCCTGCGCCGGCTTTCGGAGGAGGAAGCGCGGTTGTCTGGGTCATCTCGTCTGGGCCATCTCGATCAGTCCCCGGGTCAATCGTGGCGCAGGCCGTGTCCTGCACGCCCGGTGCCAAACGGCGTTCGCGCGCGCTTCTTATTTCATCGCCAGCGCGGGATCGATGAATTTCTTGACCACGAAACTCTTGTAGTCCGGCTGGCTTGCGAGATTGCCGAGCGCGATCTGGGTGTCCATCGCGACCTTCAGCGCATCCGCCGAAATATCGACGCTTGGCGGATAGACGGCCTCGGCGAGCATCCGCTTGACGGCGGATTCGACCACGGCGGGATCGAGGGTGGGAAATTCCTTCTTGGCGATCTCGACCGTCTTGGCTTCGTCCTTGGCCATGAAGCGCAGCGCCATTTCCATGGCGTTGACGACGCGCTGGGCGGTGTCGGGATCGACATCGTTGCGCGCGGTTACCACCGAGAAGGCATAGGCGCCATAGGATTTCGGGAAACTGAGCACCACCTTCATGCCCTTGGCCACCACCTGATCCAGTCCCGGCTCGTACATCACCGCGACGTCGGCCTGCTTGGCGAGAAACGGCCCGGGCTCGGAGCCGATCGCGACCTGGATCATGTCGACGTCGGTCTTGGGGTCCATGCCGTTCTCCTTCAACAGCTTCATGAACAGCGACGTCGAGGTGGTCGGCATCAAGCCGGTGACGACCTTCTGGCCCTTGATGTCCTTGATGCCGGTGAACTTGAAGTCCGGCGTGGTCGCGATCCACACCGCCGCGCCATTGACGACATTGGCGATGATATCGACCGGGGCTCCCTTGGAGGCCGCGATCGCGGTCCATTCCGGTCCGTGGATGGAAAACTGCGCGCTGCCGGAGATCACCGCCGATAGCGCCACCGTCGGCGCGCCGGCGGTCTCCTTGGTCAGGTCGATGCCCTGCTGGGTGAAGAAGCCCTCGTCGATCGCGACATAGAGCGGCAGATAGAGCATCGACTGGAAGGCCTGCGACAGCGTGACCTTCTTGTTTTCGGCGAGCGCCGGCGTGGCCAGCAGGGTTGCAACAAGCGCGGCGGCGCAGGCGACGCGCAGACGTAACGACATCCGATGACTCCGTATATGAGAATATGAGGCAATTAGACCTGAACCTGGTGGGTGGTGCTCGACTGCTTCCAGGGCAGGCTGGTCCGCTCGATGATGTCGATGACGTAATAGAGCACGAAGCCCATGATCATCAGCGTGAACAGCCCGACCCAGACCGTGTTGAGATCGTAGAGGCTGGAGGCGGTATAGATGAGGTGGCCGAGCCCGCGCTGCGACGAGATGAACTCGCCGACCACCGCGCCGACCAGCCCGAAACCGATATTGATCCGGAAGGTCGCGATGATGGACGGCAGGGTCGACGGCACCACCGCCTTGAAGAACACCTGATGCTTGTCCGCACCCATCGAAATCAACAGCGACTGCAGATCGACGTCGGCGTCCTTTGCGGCCTGGTAGGCGGCGATCAATGCAACGAGCGCCGTCAGCGACACCGCCAGCGCGACCTTGGACACCAGCCCGGTGCCGAACCACAACACCACGATCGGCGCCAGCGCGATCTTCGGCACGCTGTTGATGGCGACGATGAAGGGCTCGACCAGGCGGGCGACGAACACCGAATACCACAGCGCGAGCCCGATCAGCGAGCCGGCGATGGTACCGATGACAAAGCCCAGGAT
>NZ_JBAURI010000597.1:0-10937 GCF_049581145.1 Bradyrhizobium sp. | reverse complement strand
TACCGCAGCTGTGTTCGTTCGGGTCGATCAGCGGCGCCAGCGCAACCGGACATTCGATCGCGGGATCGAGCTGAATGCGCAGCTCGCGCAGGAATTCAAACTCGGGGCGGAATCCCGTGGCGACGATGAGCTCGTCGGCCATGACGTTGCGGCCGCAGCAAGCCGACCCCGCAGCGATCCTCAACCGTCCGTCCTGGATCGCAATGTGAGTGGTACGAAAGGCCGGCTCGACCCTGATCTTGCCTGCCGCGACCAGAGCCGCAAAAGTGGATCCGAGTTCGCCGCGCGCCGCCAGCTTGTCATTGGCGCCGCCGCCGAAGGCCTGCTCAGGCTTCTCGCCGCGCAGCAGCCAGATGATCCCGGTTTCCGGATGCTGGTCCTTCAAGGCCGCGAGATCGATCAGCGTACCTATCGCCGAATGACCCGCTCCCAGCACCGCCACGGTCTTGCCGATGTAGCGCGCGCGACTGGTCCCGAGAACGTCGGGCATCGCGTAGGCGATCTTTTCGGCGGCGTCTTTCTCACCGATCGCGCTGAGCCCGTTGGCGCCGGCCGGGCTGGGCGTCGACCAGGTCCCGGACGCATCGATGACGGCGTCCGCACGGGTCACCCTTTCCCCCAATCCGTCAGGATAATCCGCGTTTCGGTATCGGATCTCGAAGGGCGCCAGTTCGCGTCCCCTGGTCTTGAGCCGATCAAAGCCCTGGCGACTTACGCCGGTGACCCTGCTCGAACGCAGGATGTGATTTCGCAGCGGCGTCCTTGTCGCGAGTGGATCGAGATAGCGCTCGATCAATTCCGCGCCGGTCGGATAGACCTTTGGGTCCGGCGAATTCCAGCCGGTCGCAGCCAGCAGCCGCCCGGCGGCCTTGTCGACGTTGTACTCCCAAGGCGAGAACAATCGCACATGCTGCCACTGGCGCACCGCATGCGCGGGCTCGGCGCCCGCCTCCAGCACGACTGGCGTCATGCCGCGTTCGAGCACTTGGGCCGCGGCGGCGAGGCCGACAGGCCCGGCTCCGATGATGGCGACCGTCTTGGCTTCGTTCATTCATTTCTCCCATCAAACCGGAATTATCGAAATTGGCGTGCCGCGAGGCCTATGCCGCCGTCTTGGCGTCCTTGCACGCGACCTCGTCGGCGCAGCATTCGGCGACCAGGAAGTCGACGAGATCGCGCATGGTCGCGTAGTTGGCGTGGCAGACCAGGGTGGTGGCTTCGCGCACCTGCGAGATGAGGCCCACGGTCACCAGCGTCTTGATGTGATGCGACAGGGTCGAGGGCGCGATCCTGAGCCGGTCCTGCAGCTTGCCGACGGGCATGCCGGCCTCGCCCGCACGCACCAGCGCGCGGTAGATCTTGAGCCGGGTCGGATTGCCCAGCGCTTCGAGATGGGTCGCGGCATCGTCCAGCTTCATGTCGGCCTCACGACGTCTCCGGTTTGCAGGAGATCAAACCGTAATTCTAGAATATTCGAAATACAAGCTCGATTTTCCATTTGACCGTCGTGCAATATTTCGATAAGTCTCGACATATCGACTTACAGGACACGAGGCCGATGACGGACCAGGTTTCCAACGTCCTGTTCCTGTGCACCGGCAGCAGCGCCCGCTCGATCATGGCGGAAGCGCTGCCGGCACCAGGCTGCGCGAGATCGGCCGCAGCAAAGCTGCCTCATCCTCCCGGCGCGGACGTAGCGTGACCCCATGAACACATTCGAACGATATCTGACGCTCTGGGTCGCCCTCTGCATCGCGGCGGGCGTCGCTCTTGGACACGTGATGCCCGGCCTCTTCGGCACGATTGCCGCCGCCGAGATCGCAAGCGTCAACATGCCGGTCGCGGCCCTGATCTGGCTGATGATCATTCCGATGCTGCTGAAGATCGATTTCGGCTCGCTCGGCAAGGTTCGCGAGCACTGGCGCGGCATAGGGGTCACGCTCTTCATCAATTGGGCGGTGAAGCCATTCTCGATGGCGATCCTTGGCACCTTCTTCATCGGTCACGTCTTCGCGCCGATGCTGCCGTCCGGGCAGATCGCCTCGTATATCGCCGGACTGATCTTGCTGGCAGCGGCGCCCTGCACGGCCATGGTGTTCGTCTGGTCGAACCTCTGCGAAGGGGAACCCAACTACACGCTCAGTCAGGTGGCGCTGAACGACGTTCTCATGGTGTTCCTGTTCGCCCCTCTCGTCGGGCTCCTGCTCGGCGTGGCGTCCATCAGCGTGCCATGGTCGACGCTGCTGCTCTCGGTGCTGCTTTACATCGTCGTCCCCGTTCTGGTCGCCCAGGTTTGGCGCGCGGCCCTGCTGCGCTCGGGCGGCGATGCCCTTGGGACGACGCTGAGGCGTCTTCAACCTGCGTCCCTGGTCGCCCTGCTGGCTACGCTGGTCCTGCTGTTCGGATTTCAGGGCGAGCAGATCATTCGCCAGCCCGGGGTGATCGCCATTCTCGCCGTCCCGATCGTCATCCAGGTCTATCTCAATGCCGGTCTCGCCTACTGGCTGAGCCGTCATTTCGGCGTGGCCTGGTGCGTGGCAGCGCCGGCTGCGCTGATCGGCGCCAGCAATTTCTTCGAACTTGCGGTTGCGGCAGCGATCAGCCTGTTCGGTCTGGATTCTGGCGCCGCACTCGCAACCGTCGTCGGCGTCCTCGTGGAGGTTCCCGTGATGCTTTCCGTCGTGCGTATCGTCAAGGCCACACGCGGCTGGTACGAAGCCGGCGCGCGGAATCCGGCATCCGTCGCCGAGGCGCGCAGGTGAGCATAACCATCTACCACAATCCCGATTGCGGCACCTCGCGCAACACGCTGGCCATGATCCGGCAGAGCGGCGTTGAGCCTGCGGTGATCGAATATCTCAAGACGCCGCCCTCGCGCGACAGGCTTGCGGAGCTGATCGCGGCGATGGGCATCCCGGTGCGCGCGCTGTTGCGCGAGAAGGGCACGCCGTACCAGGCTCTTGGCCTCGACGATCGCAAATGGACCGACGACCGGTTGATCGACCAGATGCTGGCGCATCCGATCCTGATCAACCGGCCGATCGTGGTGACACCGATCGGCGTCAGGCTTTGCCGTCCGTCGGAGGCCGTGCTCGACATCCTGCCCAATCCGGAGATCGGACGGTTCGTGAAGGAGGATGGCGAAGTGGTCGAGAGCGGCAAGGTTCGGTCAACCGACAGGACGGATTGAGGACGCATCGATGCGGAAGTCCATGCTCGCAGTCGCAAGCCACGCCGGCGCGGTCATAACCGGGAATTCGTTCCCGGAGGCGCATGCGATCTCGGCCCTGTCCGCGCTCGCCCAGCCGACGCGGCTTGCGATCTTTCGCCTCCTGATGAAGCATGAGCCAATCGGCATCGCGGCCGGCACCATCGCAGAGACGATCGCCACGCCGCACAACACGCTGTCGACGCACCTGGCGATCCTGGTCCGCGCCGGGCTGCTGCGCAGTTCGCGGGAGGGCCGCAGCATCATCTATCGCGCCGACGTCGCGGGCATGCGCGCGGTGATCGCGTTCCTGGTCGAGGATTGCTGCGACGGGCATCCGGAGCTTTGCAACATGGTCGCCGCCGACACCGCGGCCTGTTGTGCGCCGGCGCCGGCAAGGTCCGGTTCGCGCGGCAGGAAGGCCGCGGCGCGGCAGCGCTGAGCCGCAGGGGCGGCGGAAGCGCGGGCCGCCCGGCCAAGCGGCAGCCGGTCAGTTCGACAACATGGTCCCGCGCAATGTCGCCTCCGACGGGCCGCCATTATTGCGTTCGTCCTCGATCCATTGCCTGATCCAGTTCACGTGCTCGACTTCCTCGGCGGCAAATTCCGCCGCGAGCACCCGGATCTCCGGATCATCGGTGTTGTCTCGGACGGATTTGTAGAATTCGTAGCCCGCCGTCTCGCTGGTGAGCGCGATATCGAGCGCTTCGCTCTTGGCCAGGAACGGATCGGCGGCCCAGATCGCCGCCGATTCCGGGCTTTCGACATCGGGCCATTTGTAGGCATCGGCATGCATCACGGGAATGTCGCGAAATCCGGACCGCGCGCGGGCGTCGGCAAGATGCAGCCGGGAGTAATCCGACAAGCGCCGAAACAGCGAGCCGACGTCCTTGTTGCCGTAGCTTTGCATGACGTCGGCCAACTGGCCGAAGCGCAGCGTCGCTTCTTCCTCCAGCTTGATGGCGTAGGCGAGAAATTCCTCAACAGAGTCCATTGCAGCTGCTCCTTTGCTCAGAGCCTTTTCCGGAAGGGCGGACACCGGCCTTCCCCGGGAAAATGCGACCAATGAAGAACAACTAGCGTGTTTTCCGGTTCAACGTAATCGGAAAACACTCCAGGTCCCCGCTAGTCGGCGACCGGCTCCGCAAGCGAGGGCAACGGATTCTTCTGCAGCCATTCCTCGCGCTTGATCCAGGCCTCGAGCACTTCGACATGTTCGGCTTCTTCGCCCGCGAACTCCTTCGCCGCGGCGCGGATCTCCGGATCCTTGGTGATGCCGGCGACGGAATAATAGAATTCATATCCTCGCTTCTCGCCGACCAGCGCCGCCCGCAGCGCGTCGAGACGCGACATCAATGGATCGCCCGCCCACAATGCCGTGCGTTCCGGCGTCTCGTGGTCGGGCCAGGCGTAGTCCGGCGGGATATGCTTTTCGACGTCGACCGCCGCGGCGCGTTTCTGCGCTTCGGCGAGATGCAGGCGCGAAAAGCCGGCAAGCTGCGCGAACAATCTCGCCACCTCGTGGTTGCCGCAATCGGCCATCGCCGTCGACAGCTGGTCGTAATGAAGCGCGGCGTCCCGTTCGACCTTGACGGCAAAGCCGTGAAACTCCTCGATCGAGGCGATCTGCACGCCGCCCTTGTAGACCTTGGCGGCCGGCGTCAGGTGCGGAGCCTCCTTTGGCAAGGTCTCATCGCCCGCGAAGGCGACGACGATGTCCTCGTTGCGCACGAAGCACTGACAGGCCAGCCGGTAACGCGGCGGCATATCGTTGACCTCGGCGTTGTAGATTTCATCCTTGGTGATCTTGCCGAGCTGGCGGAGCAGTTCCTTCTCCTTCTCGGTCAACGCAATGGCGTATTTGGTGGTCTTGCCAGGTGCGAGATGCCTGACCTCGACGAGGCACGAACCGCATTCGCCATCCTGGCAATCGAACGGAATCGGGATCTTGTGGGCCTTGGCCACCGCCAGAATGGTGCCGCGGTCGCCGGCCACGGCATAGACGGTGACGTCCCGTGCCATCACCGGGGATGAAAATGTGACGTTGCTCATGGCAAGCTCCTATGGTGACGCTTTGGGTCGGTTTGCGCGCGCCTCAACGAGGGCGGCGCCGGACAACGAGGTGGCACGTGCAGAATTGTGGCTTTATTCAAACGCCGATCGGGACGCCAGCGAAGCACCCGACAAGCCTTGAGCAAGCCGCGTGCCAGCCGGAATGGATGAGCAAGTCAAGGGAGTTAGCTGATCGACGACGGTCTTGTCGTGACGACGGCTCGGGCAATCGTCGGATTCGCGACATGGATCGGGCGATTCCCAACGCTGAATTTGGCGCGGTCGGACCTTGACCCAAAATGCCCTCGCCGCCATCCCGGCGATCGATCCGACGCGATCCCCGGCGTATGCGTGGCGTATGCGGCGGTTACGTATTCGTACCTGGACGATCCTTATCGCCTCATTAAGTCGCCGCGGGCGATCGATACCGGATACCGGCGCAACAAGCTTGAACGAGCATCGACATGGCCGGTCCTGACCGTACGATCCTCGGTTGAGAAACGAACGGCCGGGTGCACGGAGGTGCGCGAGATGGGAAAATCGTCAAAAGAGCCTGTGCCGAGGATCCTGATTGCCGACGACGATCCCTGTGTCGTCAGTGTGGTCGCCGACCGGTGCGCCCGGCTGGGTTTCGACGTCGAAACCGCGAGCAACGGACTCCAGGTGCTGATCAAAGCCGGCGAGCAGCCGCCGGACATTCTTGTCATCGACGTCCACATGCCCGAAGTGGACGGCCTCATGACCCTGGCCTATCTGCGGGATATCGTCAGGAAGCCGATCCACGTCATGGTCGTCACCGGAAGTCCCGGCTTCGAAATTGCAGAGAGGTGCGAGGGGTTCGACGTTTCCTGCATCCACAAAGGACGAAATTTCTGGACCGAGTTCGAAACCGGCCTTGTCATGCTCTATCCCGAGCACGCGGCCGCAATCGCCCGGTCGGGGGACGGATCGGCCAGTCCTGAAATCAGGAAACGTCCGCGTGTCCTGCTGGTGGACGACGATATCGCCGTCAAGCGATTATTCTTCCATCGGTTCGCGAACCTGGGCGCAGACCTTCTGTACGCGGCCGACGGCGTGCAGGCTTACTGGAAGGCGCGGCGCGAGCAGCCGAGCGTCATCGTCACCGATTACAACATGCCCAACAGCAACGCCGAGTATCTGTTGGCGCGATTGCGCAGCACACCGCAAACCAGAAGCATTCCGGTGATCGTTCAGAGCGGGCGGCGGCTCAGCGAGCCGATCCGGCGAAGGCTGAGCGAGCCGGTCCCCGGTCAAGCGGGCGCGATGCGTATCATCCGGAAATGCGCCGACGCCGGCGAATTATTCGAAGCGCTGCAGAGACTGTGCGGCTTCACGGGCAATCTCGAAGGCGGATTGATCTACCAATAACGGTTCGGCTGCGATTTCGGCTGCAACGCCGTGCGTTCATGGACATCGGGCGACCGTAACGGTGGCCGGTCCCGCCCGCGACCGGGTTCGCTCGCGGGCAACTGCTCCCGATGAACGGGTGCGCGCCACACACCCTCGCGCCGGCCCTCCTGCACCCACTGTCTCGCGGACGAGTTTGCGCGACATGCAGAGGTGCGCAGCAAAGCTGCAAATCTGTTCATTTGGAACCGGATACTTCTCCTTCTGTTTGCCGCGCATCCGGCGCAGTCGAGTCTCATTTTTTCAGTATTCTGCAGAAATCATGCAAGTAGAGACGCAGTCATACGAGACCTGATGCAAACTAATCCAGGCTTTCCGGTTCGCGCCTTGCAGTTGAAGTCATCAACTACTCCACGGAAATGGATCCTGACTAATCGTCGACTTATTGCTGAACTGTTGATGAGGAAGATCGACATGACCCGCAACGCTCTGCCTCGTGGTCCTGCACCGGCGTCCATGTGACGTTGCCGATCAGACGTCGCGCAGTTGCCGCGCGACCGGCTCGCATCTGATTAGTTTTCGGCAGGTCTCCCCGCCTTCGGGAGGGACGCAGCCTGCTGATGCGGAGTTGATTCATGCCGCAATTGTTTCGCGACCGGGCCTTGCGCCACAGGCTCACCAAGCAGTCGGGCACCGTGTTGAACTATTCCCGCTGGACCCGGCCGGTATCGGCGGCATCGGCGGCGCTGAGCGCCGGCTTCATCATCCTGATCATATTCGGGCATTACACCCGCGCGGTCGCGATCTCCGGCTATCTGGTCCCCGAAGGAGGCATCCTGCGGGTGTTCGCGCCGCAACCCGGGATCATCGTGGAGAAGCGCATCAAGGCCGGCGATCACGTCGCCAAGGGCCAGCCGCTGTTCGTGCTGTCGGCCGACCGCGAGGGCCGTGAGCAGGAGCCGCTCTACGCGCAGGCGACCGCGTCGCTGCGTGACCGGCGCGCGAAAATGGCCGACACCATCGAGAAGACACGCGGCATCCAGCAAGCCGAGCTTGCCCGCATCCAGATACGGCGCCAGGAAGCCATCCAGCGGCGGACGCTGCTCGACGACAAGATCGCCACCATGGTGGAAGCGATCAAACTTCGCAGCGCGATCTTCGAGCGCAAGAAGGACCTCGCCGATCGCAAGCTCGGGACCGTCGACCAGAGCGAACAGGTCGAACTCGGACTGCTCGACCAGCGCACGCAGTTGTCCGGGCTGCGGCTCGATCGCGCCACACTGACGGAGGAGATCGCCGGCCTCGACAGCGATATGGCGGAGAAGCCGCTGCAGCAGCGCAACGAGATCAGCGGGCTGCAACGCGAATTGTCGGCGCTCGATCAGCAGCTCGCCGAATCGGAGACGCGAGGCGAGAACGTCATCGTCGCGCCGGCCGGCGGCGTGCTCTCGGTCGACCTGGCGACGCTCGGCCAATCCGTGATGCCGAGCCAGCCGTTGGCCGTGATCCAGCCCGAGGGCGCGGCGCTGCAGGTTCATCTGTTCGCGCCCAGCAGGGCGATCGGCTTCATCAAGCCGGATGAGCGCGTCAACCTGCGCTACCAGGCCTTTCCCTACCAGAAGTTCGGCCAGCAGGAAGGCCGGGTGCGCTCCATTGCGCGCACCGCGCTGTCGGCGGCTGAACTCGCCTCCCTCAACCTGCCGCAGCAGGACCAGAACGAGCCGCTGTACCGGATCGTGGTCGAGCCGCGCCGGCAGGCCATCGAGGTCTATGGTCAAGAGACGCCATTGCAGGCCGGCATGACCGTCGACGCCTACGTCCTGCAGGAGACCCGCGCGATCTACGAATGGATGCTCGAGCCCCTGCTCAGCGTCCGCAGCGTCTCCATGTCCAGCGGAGCGGCCGATGCACATTGAGCTCAGACCAATCGGCCGGCGACTGGCGCGCGGCCTGTCACGCGTCAATCGATCGCTGCGGAGGGGCGCAGTGTCCGGCCGCGCGCGCTTCGGCGCCGTCACCGCGGCGATCGGAGTCAAAGGACGCGGATACGCGACCCGGATGGGCCGCCCAGTCCGCATCGCCCGGCTTCCCGCGCGGCTTCGCCTGATCGTCGCTGCGATCGGCGGACGCGACTGGTCATGGCCGCAGCGCGCGATCCGAAGGACAGCGCGCCGCTGGCGGACGGCTGCGGTCCTGCGCGCGGCCGACCGCCAGGATCGGGCGCGCGGCGGTCTCGAACAGATATCCGAACGACTGAATTTCGGCTTTGCGCCAAAGCTGCCGGTGCTGCGGCAGACCGAGGCCGCCGAATGCGGTCTCGTCTGTCTCGCCATGGTCGCCTCGTTCCATGGCCTGCGCACCGATCCCGCGGCGATCCGCGCGCGCCACGCCACCTCGAACCGCGGCCTGACGCTCGCCAACATCATGAAGATGGCAGCCCCGCTCGGTCTGGACGCGCGGGCGGTGCGGCTCGAACTCGCTGATCTCGACAAGCTGCGCCTGCCGGCCGTGCTGCACTGGAACCTCGATCATTTCGTCGTGCTGCGCCAGGTTACCCGCAAAGGCCTGCGCATCCACGATCCCGCCTCCGGCGAACGGCTGATCCCGTGGATGGAGGTCGACAAGGCGTTCTCCGGTGTCGCGCTCGAGCTGTGGCCGTCCACCGCGTTCGCCAAGGGCGACCAGCGAAAGCGCATCGGCCTGTTCGACGTCACCGGTCGGATCAGCGGCGCGCTCGGCTATCTCTTGAACCTGGTTGCGATCGGCGTGCTTTTGGAGCTGCTTGCGATCCTGGTGCCGTTCTTCACCCAATGGGCGATGGACAACGTCGTGGCGCTCGGCGATGCCGACCTCCTGACGCTGCTCGTCGTCGGCATGACCATCGT
This sequence comes from Bradyrhizobium sp., assembly GCF_049581145.1. GTDB lineage: Bacteria > Pseudomonadota > Alphaproteobacteria > Rhizobiales > Xanthobacteraceae > Bradyrhizobium. The sequence continues at coordinate 1,424 of NZ_JBAURI010000597.1, read as the reverse complement.
GCTGCTGCTGCAACTGGTGTTCACGACGTTCCGCGGCTGGTTCATCACCTATACCAGCTCGACCTTCAGCCTGCAGTGGAAGAGCTCGGTTCTCGGCCACCTGGTGCGGCTGCCGCTGGCCTGGTTCCAGACCCGGCATCTCGGCGACATCGTCTCCAAATTCCACGCCACCGACGCGATCGCCGGCGCGCTGAACACGATGTTCGTGGAATCGATGTTCGACGGCGTCATGTCGTTCGTCACCCTCGGACTGATGGCGCTCTACAGCTGGAAACTGTGTCTGCTCGCGGCAGCGATCATGCTGCTCTACGGCGCGTTCCGCGCGCTGCAGGTCGTGCCCTATCGCCGGGCGCTCGAAGCGGGGATCATCACCGGCGCCCGCCTGGAATCGCATCTGATGGAGACGATCCGCGGCGTGCGCACCGTGAAGCTGTTCCTGCAGGAGGATGGCCGCAAGACCGAATGGCTGTCGCTCGCGGTCGACGCCACCAACGCGGCCGTCCGCACCCAGCGGCTCAAGCTGTCGTACCGGACCGCCAACGGCTTGCTGGGCTCGATGGAGCGCGTGCTGATCTTCTGGCTCGGCATGAAGGCGGTGATCGAGCATGAGATGACGCTCGGCGCGATCATCGCCTTCATCGCCTACAAGGACCAGTTCTACAGCCGCGTCACCAGCCTGATCGACAATTTCATCGAGCTGCGGCTGCTCGGCACGCAGGTGGATCGCCTCGCCGACATCGTCCTGACCTCGACCGAGCAGCAATACAGCGCGACGCAGCCGGCGCGCGCTGGCGCGTTGGACTGGAGCGTCGAATGCGTCGACCTGCGCTTTCGTTATGGCGAGTTCGAGCCGATGCTGCTGGACGGATTGAACCTGAAGATCGCGCCCGGTGAGTCGGTGGCCATCGTCGGTCCATCCGGATGCGGCAAGACGACACTCATCAACATGATGCTCGGCCTGATCGCGCCGACCGGCGGTCAGGTGCTATTCGGCGGACATCCGATCGATCGGTTGGGTCCGACGGTGGTGCGCCAGCATGTCGCTGCGGTGACCCAGGACGACATCCTGTTCGCGGGATCGATCGCCGAGAACATCGCGGCCTTCGAGCCTGCAATCGACATGGCGCGTGTCAGCCACTGCGCCGAACTCGCCTGTATGCACGCCGACATCGAACGCATGCCGATGGGCTACAACACGCTGGTCGGCGACATGGGCAGCGCGCTGTCCGGCGGACAGCGCCAGCGGCTGCACATCGCCCGCGCGCTGTATCGCGAGCCGCGCGTCCTGGTCATGGACGAGGCGACAAGCCACCTCGACGTCGCCACCGAGACCAGGGTGTCGCACCATATCGCAGCGCTCGGCATCACTCGCATCATCGTCGCACACCGGCCGCAGACCATCGCGTCGGCGGACCGGGTGGTGG
>NZ_JBAURI010000596.1:0-4550 GCF_049581145.1 Bradyrhizobium sp. | reverse complement strand
AACCACCCGGCAGCCGGTCGGTGAGGCGGCGCCCTATGCGAGCGTGAAGGAGTTCAAGGCCGATCTCGACGTGCTCGACCGTTCGCTGATCGCAAACAACGCCCGGGTCATCGCGCGCGGCCGGCTGCGGCTGCTGCGCCGCGCCGTCGACTGCTTCGGCTTCCATCTCGCCCGTCTCGACATCCGGCAGAACTCGGCCGTGCACGAGCGCACCGTCGCCGAGCTTCTGGACGCGGCGATGCCGGGCATGTCGTACCTCGCTCTCGGCGAGGAGGCGCGGGTGGCGCTGCTGGCAAGCGAGCTGCGCAACGCCCGGCCTCTGACCTCGAGCTTCGTGAAATATTCGGAGGAGACGCTCGGCGAGCTCGCGGTGTTCCACGCGGCCGCCGAGGCGCATGCCAAGTTCGGCTCCGACGCCATTCCGCAATGCATCATCTCGATGTGCAAGAGCATGTCGGACATGCTGGAGGTCGCGCTGCTGCTGAAGGAGGTCGGTCTCATCAACCCCTCCGGCAAGAGCGCCATCAATATCGTGCCGCTGTTCGAAACCATTGAGGATCTGCAGGCTTCGAGCGGCATCATGGACCGCATGCTGTCGCTGCACGATTACCGCAGGCTGGTCGACAGCCGCGGCGCGGTGCAGGAAGTGATGCTGGGCTATTCCGACAGCAACAAGGACGGCGGTTTCGTCACTTCGGGCTGGGAGCTCTACAAGGCCGAGATCGGCCTGGTGGAGGTGTTCGAGCGCCATCACGTCCGCTTGCGGCTGTTCCACGGCCGCGGCGGTTCGGTCGGCCGCGGCGGCGGCCCGAGCCATGACGCGATCATCGCGCAGCCGGGCGGGGCGGTGAACGGCCAGATCCGCATCACCGAGCAGGGCGAGATCATCTCCAGCAAATATTCCAATGCCGAAGTCGGCCGCAGCAATCTGGAAATTCTCGCCGCCGCGACCTTGGAGGCGAGCCTGTTGCATCCAAGGCAGCCCGCGCCCAAGCGCGAATATTTGACGGCGATGGACGAATTGTCGGCGCTGGCCTTCAAGGCCTATCGCGGCCTGGTCTACGAGACCGACGGCTTCGTCGATTATTTCTGGTCCTCCACCGTGATCAATGAAATCGCGACCCTGAACATCGGCAGCCGGCCGGCCTCGCGCAAGAAGACCCGCGCGATCGAGGATCTGCGCGCGATCCCCTGGGTGTTCAGCTGGGCGCAGTGCCGGCTGATGCTGCCGGGCTGGTACGGCTTCGGCAGTGCGGTCGAGAGCTGGATCGCGCAGCATCCCGATCAGGGCATGCCGTTCCTGAAGGAACTTTACCAGGAATGGCCGTTCTTCCGCATGCTGCTGTCGAACATGGACATGGTGCTCGCCAAGAGCTCGATCGCGATCGCCTCACGCTACGCCGAACTGGTGCCCGACGATGAGCTGCGCGAGAAAATCTTCGGCCGCATCCGGCGCGAATGGCATCTTGCGATCGAGACGCTGCTCGACATCATGGGCCAGGACCGCCTGCTGCAGGGCAATCCGCTGTTGGAGCGTTCGGTGCGCAACCGCTTCCCCTATCTCGATCCGCTCAACCATGTGCAGGTCGAGCTGTTGAAGGAGCATCGCGCGCAGAACCCGGACGAGCAGGTGCTGCGCGGCATTCAGCTGACGATCAACGGCATTTCGGCGGGTTTGCGCAACACGGGCTGAGGATGGAAGTGGAGGGCGAGTAGCGAATGGATTTCCATTCGCTACTGGCGCCACTGTCATTCGCCTCTCACGGTTTCATGGCGCCCTGCGCGCTGGTGTAGACGGCATAGAGCGAGGTCGAGCCGCAGATGTAAAGTCTGTTGCGTTGCTGACCGCCGAAGCACAGGTTGGGGACGGTTTCGGGTATGTGGATCTTGCCGAGCAGGTCGCCTCCAGCAGTATAGCAGCGCACGCCGTCCTCCTTGGGATCGCCCCAACCCACGGAGCACCAGACGTTTCCATCCCGGTCGCAGCGCATCCCATCGGTAATGCTGGGCTTGGGCATGTCCGCAAAGACTTTGCTGTTCGAAACTTTCCCCGCGCCGACATCGACGTCGAACACGCGGATATGGGACGGATTGTCCGGGCCGTCCGTGAAGCCGCTGTCGATCACATAGAGCTTCTTCTCGTCAGGAGAGAAGCTAATGCCATTGGGTTCCACGAAGTCATCGACGACCACCTTGATGTCACCAGATCTCGGATCCACCCGGTAGACGTTGTGCTTTTCCTGCTCCGGCTCGGCTTTGACGCCCTCATAATAGCCGCCGATGCCATAGATGGGATCGCTGAACCAGATCGAACCATCGGAAGCGACAACCACGTCGTTTGGCGAGTTCAGTTTCTTGCCGTTGTACTTGTCGGCGATGATGGTGATCGACCCGTCGAGTTCGGTCCGGGTCACCCGCCGGCCGCTGTGTTCGCAAGTGATCAGGCGTCCCTCCCGATCGATCGTGTTGCCATTCGAGTTCATCGATGGCTGGCGGTAGACACTGAGGTGGCCGTCATCCTCCGAGAAGCGCATGATGCGGTTGTTTGGGATGTCGCTGAACAGCACATAGCGCCCCGCCGGGAAGTAGACCGGACCTTCGGCCCAGCGCATGCCGGTCGCCACCCGCTCAACCGCCATGGTGCCGGCGAAAGCCGGGAAATCGGCAGGTCCGAACGAAACCTTGGGGTGGGCAGACTCCAGGTGGGAATCCGGATAGCGGCTCCCGGGCAGCGGCCCCAGGGGTAGCGGATTGGTCGACAAGGTCGGGACGCCCAGTTCGCCGAATGGCGCGACTGTCTCAGCAGAGGCTGCCTTGACGGTCACGGCCGTCGCGGCCAGTGCCGCGGCACCCTTGATCAGGTTGCGGCGGCCGATCGTGTGTTTGTCGAGAAAGGTCAGTGGATTTGTCATGGTTTCCTCCCGAATTTTTTTGTTGGGAGGCAATCATGTTGGCGCAATCCGGCATAAAGCGGGCGGATGTTCGGAGAACAACCTGAGATAGGTTGAAAGTCCGTGGTCTCAAATGGCGTCCCAGCTGAAGATGTCCGCGGAGCGGTCGAGCTTGTAGAACGACGGCTTGAGTGCCGGCATGGCGTGCTCGGCAATGGTTTGCGGCGTCCAGCCTTCGCCGCGGTGCACCGAGCGCAACGGGCGCGACTGGCCCATCAGGAATATCTCGTTCATTCGCACCGCAAAGATCTGCCCGGTGACGTCCTTGGAACCGTCGCTGAGCAGGTAGGCCACCAGCGGCGCGATCTTCTCCGGTCCCATCTGCTGGATCTTCGCAACGCGCGCCTTCTCGGCCTCCGTCTCGGTCGGGATGGTTCCGATCAGCCGGCTCCAGGCAAACGGCGAGACGCAATTCGAGCGCACGTTGAATCGGTTCATGTCGAGCGCGATCGATTTCGACAATCCGACGATGCCGAGTTTGGCAGCGGCGTAATTGGCCTGGCCGAAATTGCCGACCAGCCCCGAAGTCGAGGTGAAGTGGACGAACGAGCCGCTCTCCTGCTCGCGGAACAGCCGGGCCGCGGCATGCGAGACATAGAACGAGCCCATCAGGTGCACCTTGATGACGGACTCGAAGGCCTCCACGCTCATGCGATGGAAGATCATGTCGCGCAGGATGCCGGCATTGTTGACGACGCCGTCGAGCCTGCCGAAATGGTCGACCGCCATCTTGACGATGCGGCTGGCCGGGATCGCTTCGGCCACGGTCTCGAAATTGGCAATCGCGGTGCCGCCACGCTTCTTGATTTCCTCGACCACTTCCTCGGCCGGCGCAGCATTCGTTCCCGAACCGTCGGCAGCGCTGCCGGGATCGTTGACCACGACCTTGGCGCCCTCGGCGGCGCACAACAGCGCGATCTCCTTGCCGATGCCGCGGCCGGCGCCGGTAACGACGATGGATTTGCCTTCGAGTGATCTGGCCACTTGTTTCCTCCGTTGTTGTCGTCATTCCGGGGCGCATCGAAGATGCGTACCCGGAATCTGGAGATTCCGGGTTCGTGTTGCGCAACCCCCGGAATGACGAGGATCATTATCTCTGGTTGGTAAAAATGATCGTGCCTGAGGCCGCGAACATGCCACCGACCCCGTGACACACCGAAATCTTCGCATCCGGCACCTGCGCCGGCGCGATGCCGCGCATCTGCCGCACGCTCTCCTGCAGCGCGTACATGCCGTACATGCCGGAGTGCATATAACTCAATCCGCCGCCATTGGTGTTGAGCGGTAGCTTGCCGCCGGGGCGGGTGTGGCCGTCGGCGATGAATTTTCCGGTCTCTTCATGCGGCATGAAGCCGAGATCGCCCAGGCCATAGAGCGGCAGATGCGCGAACGCGTCGTAGATCATCAGATGATCGACGTCCTCATGCGTGATGCCGGCTTCCTTGAACGCCAGCGGACCGGCGACCTTGAAGGCGCGCGAGGAGTCGAAAGTCTGCATCTGGCTGACCATCGGCGTCTCCACGCTTTCGCCGGTGCCGAGGATGTAGACCGGCCTGGTCGGAAAGTCCTTGGCGCGGTCGGCCGAGGTCAGGATCAAGG
>NZ_JBAURI010000595.1:0-11644 GCF_049581145.1 Bradyrhizobium sp. | reverse complement strand
GGCTTGCCGAGCCACAGTTCGGCTGCCGCGGCGAGCCGAACCATCGACAGATTGGTGCCGACCTGTACGATGGCGTCGATGTCATCGCCGTCGAGCGCCATCAGTTCGGAGCGCAACGTGTCCGTGCTCTGCTCGGCGGTATTGGTCCAGGTCCGGCACTGCAGGCATTTGTCGCGAACGACTGCAAACCCCTTGTCGCCGACATGCCCATGACAAGATAGTCCGGCGCGCAGGTCATCACGCTGCGCACGGCCTCCAGCACGTTCGATGCGATCACTTCGGCGCTGGCGCGGAAACTCTCGTTACTGACGGCGTTTGCGTTTGGCGTGAAGATACGGCTATAGTGATTGGTGACGCCGCGTGGGCGCATGTCGTCAAAATCGGGCTGGACGATCGTGTTGGTCGACGGTCCGAAAACGCCGAATTTGCAGCGCCAACCCAGCACGTCAGTCATGGTCCTGTTCTCCGGCTGGAACCGTCGCGGCAACCGCCTCCTCACTCGTCAGCAGATCCGCGTATTTCTGACCCATGTCGAATAAGTTCGCTTCATGCGGACCGATGGCGCGGTCGCCAACGCAATCGGTCAGGACGACCGTACGGAGATTATGCGACACGGCATCGACCACGCTTGCCCGCACGCAGCCCGACGTGGTGCAACCGGCAACCAGCAGCGTATCGACGTGGTGCCAGGTGAGCCAGCCCGCAAATTCCGTTCCGAAGAAGGCTGACGCCTGCCGCTTACGGATGATGAATTCGCCTTCAACCGGCCTGACGGCGTCGACGAACTGGCTGAGTGGGCTGGTTTCAGTGAGTTTCCGCAAGGAGGGAGCCTTCATCGTAAAGGCGCCGGCGTCCGAGCCGTCGTCGGCATACACGACGCGGGTGTGGGCCACCGGCCATTTTCTGGCGCGGGCAACCGGTAGCAGCCGGGCGCTGGCTGCAATCGCGTCAGCAATATTGCCCCCGCCAAAATGATCCGGATCATTGAATCCGTTGACGAAATCGACCAGCACCAAGCCGACCCGCCGACCCAGGCCTGACTTTTGGCCGAGACCCTGACGGGCATAGATGTCGAGATCGGACATGGCACTCTCGCTCGTATCGCTCAGCAGGACCTAAGCTGACACAGATTTGCTGTCCGGACAAATTTGGTTCAAACATGGCTGCCAGTCCACTCGATAAGCCTCGATTCTGGTCAGTTGTCCGGACGAATTTGGCTATTAAAGATGCAGATAATTGGATAGATAAACAGCATGGCAGATCCCGCGCTTCGGCAAGCAATCAGAGACGGCCACTTTATCACCGCGCCTGGCGTCTTCGACCTGATCTCGGCGCTGTTGGCGGACCGCATGGGTTTCAAGGCGCTGTACGCCACCGGCTATGGCGCCGTTGCCTCCGCGCTCGGATTGCCGGACGCGGGGCTCGCGACCTACACCGAGATGATCGATCGTATCGGCCGGATCGTGGATATGACCAGGACGCCGGTGATCGCCGACGCCGACACCGGCTACGGCGGCCTGCTCAACGTGCGCCACACGGTGCGCGGCTACGAGAAAGCCGGCGTTACGGCGATTCAGCTCGAGGATCAGGAATTCCCCAAGAAATGCGGTCATACGCTGGACCGGCGCGTCGTCCCGCTCGCTGACATGGCGCGCAAGATCGAGGTTGCCTCCGATAGCCGCTCCAGCGGCGACTTCCTGATTATCGCGCGGACCGATGCGCGGACCGCCCACGGTCTCGAGGAGGCAATCCGGCGCGGGATTGCCTACGGCGAGGCCGGCGCCGACATTGTCTTTGTCGAATCCCCGGAAAGCGAGGAAGAGCTCGCGGAAGTCGGCCGCCGCATCGACAAGCCTCTGATCGCGAACATGGTCAATGGCGGCCGCACGCCCATGCTTCCGGTCGATGAATTGGCAAAACTTGGCTTTCGCCTTGCGATCTTTCCGGCGGTTGGTTTTCTGGCCGCCGGCCAGGCGCTGCAGAATGCTTATGCGGATTTACAAAGGCATGGCACGAGCACCAAGGCTGTGCCCATGTTTGATTTCTCCCAATTCAACAAATTGCTCGGTTTTGAGGATGTTTGGGAATTCGAGCGCCGTTACAAGGAAACGGACTAGGATGCCGGTTCCTGCCAAGCGACCCGACGGCGTCCAGGATTTAGCGCCATGACGACGACACAAGCGCCGCGTTACGAAAAAATATTCAACGTGCTTTGCAGGCGCCTCGAAATGGGCAAATATCGCATCGGCATGCGCCTGCCGACCGAGTCGGAATTGTGCGAGGAATTCAAGGCCAGCCGGTTCACGGTGCGCGAGTCGCTGCGACGTCTGGTACACCAGGGCATGGTGCAACGGCGCCAGGGTGCCGGCAGCGTCGTGGTCGCAACCAAGCCGCAGGCCCGATACGTTCACACCTTGTCGTCATGGGGCGATTTGTTTCAATTCGCTCTCGATACGCACTATGAATTGCTGTCAGTCAAGCAGGTTTCCTTAACCGCGGACATCGCGTTCGGTGTCGGCGTCGAATCCGGCGAGCGCTGGTGGCAATTGGCCGGTCTGAGGCGAAACGAAAAGGGCGGCAAGCCGTTCAGCTATCTGCAATCCTATGTCGCTCCACGCGCCGGCCCCTATGTGCGCGAACTCGAGCACGTCGTCGGCCCGTTCTACGCACATCTCGCCCAGCGCACCGGTGAGGAGATCCTCAGTGTGGAGCAGGATCTTCAGGGCGCTCCGATGACGGCGGGGATAACCCGCTATCTTCAGTGCAAGCCCGGTACGATCGGGATTTGCGCCTTGCGGCGCTATATCGGTAAGAAGGGGACCCTGATCGCGAGCTACAACTGGCACGTCGCGGAGAAATTTCATTACCGCATGAAGATGTCGCGTGATGCATGAGGCACGGCATTTTGTATTCGATGCGCCGCATGTGTGCTTCAGGGGTAGCTGCAACTGGCTTTGAAACGAGGTGACGCATGAGTTCTGCGTGGTAGGATAAGCGATGATCCGGGTCGGGTGAGATTGACGGATCAAGATGGCGTGATTGAGCGATCGGCTTTGAGTTCCCGCTGTGGGGTCGACATGGTTCGCAATGTTGCAAGTACGTGTTGGGAATGTGCATCGAAATGCGGTTCGTTGATTTCGGTCGAAGACGACGGCCGCGTCAGCAGGATCGTGCCGAACACAAAAAGCCCGGTCTCGAAGGGCGCGTTTTGCGTCAAGGGCATGCGGGCGCTTCCCGAGTGGACCTATCATCCGGATCGGCTGACTCATCCGATGCGGCGCGCAGGTGAGCGCGGCAGCGGCCGGTGGGAGCGTATCAGCTGGGACGATGCGCTCGACGAGATGGCCGACCGAATGGCGGCCATTCGCGGCCGCTATGGGGCGCTCGCGCTGGTTGGTGCGGTGAGCGGAGCAGCCTTCAGTCGCGGTCCGATCATGGCCCTGCTGATGCGATCGATCGGTTCGCCGAACTGGATGATCAACCAGGATCTGTGCGGCGGCTGTCGCGCGGTCAGTGACAGACTGACCGGGCTTGCCATGACGAATGGCGAGGATATTGAGGCTGCGGCCTGCATTCTGGTGGTCGGACGAAATCCGATGGCCGCGGATCCCGTGCAATGGATGGCCATCAAGCGGGCCAAGGCGCGTGGCGCGTCCGTCATCGTGATCGACCCGTTTCGCACCAGCGCCGCTGATATCGCCGATCTTTGGCTGCAGCCCAAACCGGGGACCGACGCCGCGATCGCCATGGCGATGATGCAGCAGCTGATTGCCGCAGGCCGTCATGACGCGGACTTCGTGACGCGGTGGTGCACGGGCTTCGACGCGCTCGCCGAGCGCGTTGCGCCATTCACGGCGGAACATGCCGCCGCGTTGACGGGTGTGCCGGCTGCCGACATCGTGAAAGCCGCGGCTCTTTATGCTGCGGGGCCCTCGGTCTTCGTCAGCGGCCATGGCATCGATGCCGCCAGCAACGGCGTGCAGACCTTTCGGGCCTTTCATTGCCTCGTTGCCATCAGCGGAAATCTCGACCGCGCAGGCGGCAATCGGCGTGCGAAGCGCCCCGCCGGGTTCACCACCTGTATGGATCTGCTCCACGACCCGCGCTTCCGCCTGCCAAAGAAGATCGAGCTGCAGACGATTGGCGCTGCGCAATACCCCTTATGGGCGGGGCCGGCGGGCTGGCAGACTGCGTGTCACAACAAGTCCGTGCTGGATGCCATCCTGACCTCGGTGCCATATCCGGTGCGGGGGATGTATGTCAGCGGCGTCAATATCGCGGTGATGTATCCCGACACGCGCCGGACGCTTGAGGCGTTGAGGTCACTGGATTTTCTCTGTGTCGCCGCGCATACGATGACGCCGACGGCGGCCGTCGCCGATATCGTGCTGCCCAAGACGACAACCCTCGAGGAGGAGGAGGTCGATGTCAGCCAGACCGGCGCATGCGTGACATACACAGCGCCTGCTTCCACGCGGATCGGAGAAGTTCGCTGTGATATGGAGATTGCCGCGGGCCTCATGGCGCGGATGCGTGACCGGGGGGCCTTGACGGCGGAGCTGCTACCGTGGACGAGCCAGGCGGATCTGATCCGGTTTCTGATCGGCGATGCCGAGATCGATCAGGCCGCCCTGCGCAGGGATGGCTTCTTCGAATTTCCGTATGAACTCGGAAATTTCTCGGCTCAGACGTTCAAGACGCCGAGCGGCAAAATCGAACTCTATTCGAGCACGCTTGCAGACCTCGGGCTCGATCCCTTGCCGGATTACGTCAGGCCGCTTTATGAACGCGCAGCCGGATCGGCGAGCGCCGAGTTTCCGCTCGTGCTGCAGACCGGACAGCGCGAGAAAACCTATCATCATTCGCGGTTTCGCGAACAGAACTGGGCCCGAAAGGTGTCGCCGGATCCGACCATCCGGATCCATCCCGAGACAGCGGCGAAATTGGGACTCGCCGATGGAGCGTGGGTTGTCGTCGAGACCGAGGCCGGACCCGCGCCTTGCCGGCTTGTTGCCGAGATCACGGATCGGACGGCGCCTGGCGTCGTCACAACCGGGATCGGCTGGTGGCGCCCGGAGGCAGCCAGCCCCGAATTTGCGGCGCTCGATATCAACATCAACGCGGCTTTGACCTATGCCGGCCCGATGGATCCGATGAGCGGCTCGGTGGATACGCGTGCGCTTCCCTGCCGACTGCTGGTGGCTTGACGGCGTTCCACGCCCCGACCCTCGCGTGGCCCTCCCGTCAGCCAGCCTGGCAGCGATATCGCAGGCGCTGTTGAACTGGAACGCAAGATGGTGATTAGTTCGACCAACAAAGCCTTGGTAGCTCGGTTGTTCGACTTCTGACGGGGTGGCTATGGAATCTCCTGTCTATTATTTGTCCAGCATCGGAATTGGCATTGGGTTTGCTTGCTGCTTGTCACGGAATTTTTCCGAAGCAGGGAGCAAAAAAATGGATATGGGCGTCTTCATCCCGATTGGGAACAATGGCTGGCTGATTTCGACCGCATCGCCCCAATACAGACCAAGCTTCGACCTCAACAAGGAGATTGTGCAACGAGCCGAGCACTACCACTTCGATTTCGCGCTCTCGATGATCAAGTTGCGCGGCTTCGGCGGCAAGAGCGAATTCTGGGACTATAATCTGGAGAGCTTTACGCTGATGGCTGGTCTGGCTGCGGTCACCAGCAAGATCAAGCTTTTCGCCTCGACGGCGGTGTTGACGCTGCCTCCGGCCATTGTGGCGCGCATGGCCACGACGATCGATTCCATCTCCGGCGGCCGGTTCGGCATCAATATCGTATCGGGCTGGGCCAAGGGCGAATACGAGCAGATGGGGCTGTGGCCCGGTGACGATTATTTCGGCTACCGCTACGGCTATTCCACCGAATACGTCCAGGTGATGAACGAGCTGTGGGCGAAGGGCTCTTCCGACTTCAAGGGCAAGCATTTCCAGATGTCGGATTGCCACATGAAACCGGTGCCCGAGCACAAGATCGAGCTGGTGGCCGCTGGCCAGAGCCCGACCGGCATGGCCTTTGCCGCCACCTATGCTGACTACAATTTCGTGCTCGGAAGCGGCGTGAATACGCCGACGGCACACACCAAGCTCAATGAGCAGCTGATCGACGCTGTCGCCAAGACGGGGCGTGACGTCGGCGCTTACGTCCTCTTCATGGTCATCGCCGACAAAACCGACGAAGCCGCCATGGCGAAATGGATCAAGTACAAAGACGGCGTCGATGTCGACGCTCTCGCCTGGATGGCCGATCAGGGCTCGAAAGATGAGTCGGCGGCGACGTCTTCCACAGCCAAAACCATCAATCTTCCCGAGCAGGCCGTGAACTTCAACATGGGAACGATCGTCGGATCTTATGCAACGGTTGCAAAGCTGCTCGACGAGGCGGCCAAGGTGCCGGGGACAAAGGGCATCATGCTGACATTTGATGATTTCGTCGAAGGCATCGAGACCTTCGGCAAGCATATCCAGCCGCTGATGGAATGCCGCGCCACACGACTTCAATCCGCGGCTTGATAGGATCGCGCAGGATCAACCGGTAGCAAACCTCTCGGGGGCGCTTGACACACATGCCGATGCGCGACGGGTCTCGCGCGTCGGCATGTTGTCGGGGCGGGAGTGGGGAGAATGTGCTGGGAGGCTCAGGCGGGACGATTCATGCATAATCCGGACGTTTCGCTGCGCGGGATCGGGCAGGTTATTTGTAGGCTCTCTGAATATTGAATCAGACTTGCATTGCGCCTGTCACCAGTGGCCGCTGACGAGGATTTCGCCTCTGCGGTTTTGCGCTTGACTCGCATAATTCGTAAGTTATATATCTTCGATAACCAAAGAGTTATCGATGGGCATGCTACAGCCGCACGACACGCTTTTCAAAACGCTCGCTGATCCGACCCGACGGGCCATCTTCGAGCGGCTGTGTCGCGACGGAGAACAGACGGTCGGGGCATTGACGGCTCAGGCCGGGGTCTCGCAACCGGCCGTGTCAAAACATCTCGGGGTCCTGAAGCAGGCCGGCCTGGTGCGCGACCGCCACGAAGGCCGCCAGACGCACTATAGCGCTCAGCTCGGCGCCCTGGCACCGCTGATCGACTGGACGAGCCAGATGGCCGGCTTCTGGCAAAGCCGGTTCGACCACCTCGAAGATCTGCTCAAGAGGATGGACCAATGACCGATCCGGCGACAGAGACGCGCTGCGTCGTCGTCGAACGGGAGATATCTTATCCGCCGGAAAAGATCTGGCGCGCGCTCACGCAACCACACCTGATCGAGGAGTGGCTCATGAAGAACGACTTCAAGCCTGTGATGGATCACCGTTTCAATCTCCGCGCGGACTGGGGTGCCGTCGAATGTCGGGTCCTGGCAGTCGAGCCGAACAAAACGCTGTCCTACACGTGGGAGGCCCATGGTCTCGAGAGTGTCGTCACGTGGAGTCTCAGCCCGACCAGCACGGGGACCCATCTGCGCATGGAGCAGTCCGGTTTCCGGCGGGATCAGCAGCGGGCCTACCAGGGCGCCAAATACGGATGGCAGAAGTTTTTTGCCAATCTGGAGCAGGTCTTGGCGCGGACGGATTGACGGGGCCAGGCAAACTTCAAAGCGAGGACCTGTTTACAAAGCCGTGCATCGAAAACGCGACAAACGGAGGAGGGACCGATGAAGATCAAGTTGACCAGCGTGTATGTGGACGACCAGGAGAAGGCTCTGCGCTTCTATACCGACGTGCTGGGCCTCACCAAGAAGGCCGATTTCAGCAATGGGCCGTTTCGCTGGCTGACGGTGGCCTCGCCCGACGAGGCGGACGGAACTGAGCTGCAGCTCGCGCTCAACGACAATCCGGCAGCCAAGGCCTACCAGCAGGCCATCTTCCAGCAGCGCCAGCCCGCAGTCATGTTCTACACCGACGACGTCGACGGCGATTACGAGCGCATCAAGGCGCGCGGTGCCGAGTTCGCCATGCCGCCGACCGCAGTAACCGGTTCGACGATCGCCCAGCTGAACGACACCTGCGGCAACCTCATCCAAATCACCCAGCTGGCGCGCTGGTAGTGGACTCCGGTCGCTCGCCAGAGCCAGGTGAACGCCCGGGGCCGCCCCCTGCACGGTGATGTAACTCAGTGCCTCTCGGTGTGCTAATGTTTACGATTATTGCATCGCGGAGACAACCGGCGGAAAGCGGCAAATATGAAGCGCCTCGCGGTTGAAGCCAAAGATCCAACAGATCCATCGGAGCGGGTTGATCAGCTGATCGCGGGACTCACGGACTGGCGCGGCAAAACCTTCGCCGACATCCGCAAGGTCATCCTTGAAGCCGATCCCGAGATCATCGAGGAATGGAAGTGGATGGGAACCCCGTTGTGGTCTCGCGACGGCATGATCGCGGTTGCCAACGCCCATAAAGAGTGGGTGAAGCTGACCTTTGCCTACGGCGCGCGCCTGCCGGATCCTGACAAGCTGTTCAACGCAGGCTTGGAAGGCAACGCGCGGCGGGCGATCGATTTTTGCGAGGGCGATGAGATCAATAAGCCCGCCCTGAAAAATCTGGTCCGTGCCGCGATCGTTTACAATCAGAGCAAATCGAAGAAGAAGGTACCTGCGGCTCCGCGGGCGAAAGCACGCAAACCAAAAAGGCGTGAGGCCGGCCCTTTTTTCCGCTGACGCTCGTCTGCAGCGCCCCTGGGCAAGCCGCCTTTTTTGGAAGCCTCGGCGTTTCGCCTCCAATAAAACCGGTGGACACTCGCGAAACGGTCATGCGCTGACCGCCGATTTCGCAGACACTCGTCGGCCCGCCTGCTCGCGTTGGCTGAACGGAATGTATCTCGATGGTAACCACGCGCCGAAACTTCAACTCCCTTGCCAAATCCTCTGCCAAGCCAAACAGGGAACCCAAGCTCGCGCGCACGCATGCGCCTCCCGAACTATCGCTGGTGGACTGGCAGCGCGGCTTGCGTCGCCAGTATGGCCGCGAACAGTCGTTCGGACTTGAGAATCTGGGCACCGAACCATTCTTCTCCGAATTTCGGGTCAGCAATCCCGTGTCGAAATCCAGTTATCGGGTCGCGATTCGTGGGCCAGGGCCGGGCGGCAATTTCTGCTCGTGCCCCGATTACGCCACCGCCGAATTGGGAACCTGCAAGCACATCGAGTTCACGCTGTCGCGGCTGGAGAAAAAGCGCGGCGCCAAAGCGGCGTTCGCGCGCGGTTATCAGCCTGCATTCTCGGAACTCTATCTGCGCAATGACGGCCAAAGCCGCGTGCATTTTCGCGCCGGCACGGATTGCCCGCCGGCGCTGATCAAGGCCGCGGCGGGTCTGTTCGATGCCGAACATGACGGGATGCTACCGGAGCAGCGTTTTGGCGAGCTCGAGCATTTCATGGCGATGGCCGCGAAAAGCGGTCACGAATTTCGCGCCTATGACGACGCCCTCGATTTCATCGCTGGACGACGTGATGCGGAGCACCGGACCGCGAAGCTCAGGCAGCTATTCCCGCGCGGCGCCGCGGATCCCAACCTGTTGTCGCTGCTGAAGGTGCCGCTCTATCCCTATCAGGCCGAGGGCGCGCTGTTCGTGGTGCAGGCCGGCCGGGCTCTGATCGCCGACGACATGGGACTGGGCAAGACCATCCAGGCCATTGCCGCGACCGAGATACTGGCCAGGGATTTCGGCGTCTCGAAGGTGCTGGTGATCTGCCCGACCTCGCTCAAATACCAGTGGCAGAGCGAGATCGTGCGTTTCGCCGGGCGCGACGGTGACAAGGCGCCGCGTGTCATCAGCGGCAGCCGGGCCCAGCGCCAGCAGGACTTTGCCCTGGACGATTTCTGCAAGATCACGAACTACGAAAAGCTCAAGCCCGATTTGGACCTGATCGCCGGCTGGGGGCCTGAACTGGTGATCGTCGACGAAGCGCAACGGGTGAAGAACTGGAACACGATCGCGGCGCGCGCGCTGAAGCGCATCGACAGCTCCTATGCGATCGTGCTGACCGGGACGCCGCTGGAAAACAAGCTGGAAGAGTTGATCTCCATCGTCCAGTTCGTCGATCAGCATCGGCTGGGGCCGACCTGGAAGCTGCTGCACGAGCATCAGGTCAAGGACGAGGCCGGCCGCGTCACCGGTTATACGTCCCTGGAAAAGATCGGCCAGACGCTGGCGCCCATCATGATCCGCCGACGCAAATCGGAGGTGCTGCGGCAACTGCCTGTTCGATCCGACCAGAACCTGCTGGTGCCGATGACCGAGCCACAGATGCTCCATCATCAGGAAAACGCCGATCAGGTGGCGAAGATCGTGCAGCGCTGGCGCAAGACCAGGTTCCTGTCCGACAAGGACCAGCGCCGGCTGACCTGTGCCCTGCAGAACATGCGGATGTCGTGCAACAGCACTTACCTGCTCGACCAGGAATCCGATCATGGCGTCAAGGCCGACGAACTGGCGGCCGTGTTCGATGAACTGTTCGCCGACCCCGACGCCAAGGCTGTGGTGTTTTCACAGTGGACACGGACCCACGATATCGTGATCCGCAGGCTCGAGGCACGTGGGCTCGGCTACGTCAGCTTTCACGGCGGCGTGCCGTCGGAAAAGCGCCCCGCGCTGGTCGAGCGGTTTCGCGACGACCCCTCATGTCGCGTGTTCCTGTCGACCGATGCCGGCAGCACGGGTCTCAATCTGCAGCATGCGTCGACTTTGGTGAACATGGACCTGCCGTGGAACCCGGCGGTCCTCGAACAGCGCATCGCACGCATCCATCGCATGGGGCAGGCGCGGCCGGTACGGGTGATCAACTTCGTCGCCAAGGGCACCATCGAGGAAGGAATGCTTTCGGTGCTGGCGTTCAAACGCTCCCTGTCGGCGGGAATTCTCGACGGCGACAGTGGCGAGATTTCGCTGGGCGGCTCGCGTCTCAACCGCTTCATGAAGGACGTGGAAGGCGTCACCGGGCAGATGGGCGAGGGCGCGGCGGTGACACCTGCCGAAGAAATCGGGACGACTGCTGCCGCTCATCACGCCGCAGCGGAGGAAGATCATGACACGGAGGCCAATGCCGACGCCAGCGAACCAGCGATCACACGGCCTGAGGGGAATGGATCAGCGGCGCCCGCTGCAAATCCCGATCCGTGGCAAGGCTTGATCCAGGTCGGCGCGCAGTTCGTTGGCGCGCTCGCGGCCGCCAACGATCCCGGCGCGCCGGCGCATCCCTGGATCGAGCGCGATCCCGCCACCGGCGCGAGAAATCTCAAAATCCCGCTGCCGCCGCCGGAAACCGCAAGACAACTCGCCGATGCGTTGTCGGTGCTCGCAAACAGTTTGCGGGGCGGCTAGGGCGCATCGCCGGCAGGCTCGGTCCCGATGCCAAGCTCCGCGCATTGACCCCATCGTCCAAGATACGTCGATCTGCTGCATGGCGCGACGCAATCGAAGCGGGGCGCCGCGCAGGTCGCTGCTGATCAGCTATGCCAAAGCGTCGCAGCAGGAGACTTCGGGCCGTGCGCATGAATCAGGACGAAGTGTTCGACGGTTTGTCGGTGTTGACCAATGAATAAATCGCCTAGACTGGCGGAATGATCGAACGTTGCTCTTTCGTCATGGTTGACCTGGCCCCGCCGTTCAAGTCGAAGTTACGA
>NZ_JBAURI010000594.1:0-4561 GCF_049581145.1 Bradyrhizobium sp. | reverse complement strand
GGGACCGCACCCGCGCCTTCCTTGATCTGACCGAGCAGCGCGCCGACGGCGACGGTGTCACCGTCCTTCACCGAGACATCGGACAGTACGCCGGCAGCGGGGGCCGGCACCTCGATCGTGACCTTGTCGGTCTCCAGCTCAACCAGCGGCTCATCCACCGCGACGGCATCGCCGGCCTTCTTGAACCAGCGGCCGATGGTGGCCTCGGTCACGGATTCGCCGAGCGTCGGAACGCGTATCTCAGTCATGGTCTGTTTCCTCGATAACCTGCGCGGTCATAACGATTGTCTGTCATCCCCGCCAAGTACGAAGCATCCAGTCGCAGGCGACGGCGTCGATCGCACACCGACGACACCGGTACTGGATGCGCCGCGGCCGCGGGGCATGACGATGAAAGTTTCTTAGTTCAGCGCCTCGTCCAAAAGTGCCTTGAGCTGCGCCAAATGCTTCGACATCAGGCCGGTGGCGGTCGCCGCCGAAGCCGCGCGTCCGGCATAACGCGGGCGCTTGTGCGGCGCGCTGATCTGGTTCAGCACCCATTCGAGATAGGGCTCGATGAAGTACCATGAACCCATGTTGCGCGGTTCTTCCTGGCACCAGACCACCTCGGCGCCCTTGAAGCGGCCGAGCTCGGCGACCAGCGCCTTCAGTGGCACCGGATAGAGCTGTTCGATGCGCATGATGTAGATGTCGTCGATGCCGCGCTTCTCGCGCTCGTCGTAGAGGTCGTAATAGACCTTGCCCGAACACAGCACCACGCGGCGTATCTTGTCATCGCCCTGCAGCCTGGTCTTGTCGTCGGGATGCATCTGCGCGTCATCGTAGAGGATGCGATGGAAGGTCGCGCCCTTGCCCAGTTCTTCCAGCCGCGAAACCGCGCGCTTGTGGCGCAGCAGCGACTTCGGCGTCATCACGATCAAGGGCTTCCTGATTTCGCGATGCAGCTGACGCCGCAGAGCGTGGAAGTAATTGGCGGGCGTGGTGGGGTAGACCACCTGCATGTTGTCTTCGGCGCACATCTGCAAGTACCGCTCGAGCCGCGCCGAGGAATGCTCCGGTCCTTGCCCTTCATAGCCGTGCGGCAGCAGGCAGACGAGGCCGGACATGCGCAGCCATTTGCGCTCGCCGGACGAGATGAACTGGTCGAACAGGACCTGCGCGCCGTTGGCGAAATCGCCGAACTGCGCTTCCCACATCGCGAGCGCGTTGGGCTCGGCCAGCGAATAGCCGTATTCGAAGCCG
Source organism: Bradyrhizobium sp. (assembly GCF_049581145.1). Lineage (GTDB taxonomy): Bacteria > Pseudomonadota > Alphaproteobacteria > Rhizobiales > Xanthobacteraceae > Bradyrhizobium. Next base: position 3,319 of record NZ_JBAURI010000594.1, on the reverse strand, counting down.
AGCACCGCCTCTTCCGACAGCAGCGAGTTGATGACTTCGTAATGGCCCTGCTCGCCGCCCAGATGATTGAACGGCGTGTAGCGGCTCTCGTCCTCCTGGTCGATCAGGACCGAATGCCGCTGCGAGAACGTGCCGCGCTCGGAGTCCTGTCCGGACAGCCGCACGTGATGGCCTTCCTGCAACAGCGTGCAGAATGCGAGCGCCTCGCCGGTCGCCCAGTCGATGCCGACGCCGTTCTCGATTGCCTTGGCGCGGTTATCCAGGAAGCGGGCGATGGTGCGGTGCGCGCGGAAGCCGTCGGGCACCTTGGTGATCTTGCGCCCGATGTCCTTCAGTATGGCGGTATCGACACCGGTGATGCCGCGGCGGGCATCCTCTTCCTGATCGGCCGACTTCAAGCCGGCCCACTTGCCGTCGAGCCAGTCCGCCTTGTTCGGCTTGTAGCCGGAGCCGGCCTCGAATTCCGCATCGAGCCGCGCGCGCCAGTCGGCCTTGGCCTTCTCAACCTCGCCTTCGGTCACAACGCCCTCCGCCACCAGCCGCTTGGCGTAGATCTCGAGCGTGGTCGGATGCGAGGCGATCTTCTTGTACATCACCGGCTGGGTGAAGGCGGGCTCATCGCCCTCGTTGTGGCCGTGCCGGCGATAGCAGAACATGTCGATGACGACCGGCTTGTGGAACTTCTGCCGGAATTCGGTGGCGACCTTGGCCGCGAACACCACGGCCTCGGGATCGTCGCCGTTGACATGGAAGATCGGCGCGTCGATCATCTTTGCCACATCCGACGGATAGGGCGAGGAACGCGAATAGCGCGGATAGGTGGTGAAGCCGATCTGGTTGTTGACGATGAAATGAATGGAGCCGCCGGTGCGGTAGCCCTTCAGGTCCGAGAGGCTGAAGCATTCCGCCACCACGCCCTGGCCGGCGAACGCCGCATCGCCGTGCATCAAGAGCGGCAGCACCGAGATGCGCTGATCGGGCGGATCGCCATGCTGGTCCTGCTTGGCGCGCACCTTGCCCAGCACCACGGGATCGACGATCTCCAGATGCGATGGATTGGCAGTCAGCGACAGGTGAATCCGGTTGCCGTCGAACTCCCGGTCCGACGATGCGCCGAGATGGTATTTGACATCGCCCGAGCCTTCGACCGCGTCGGGATTGGCCGAGCCGCCCTTGAATTCATGAAACAGCGCGCGATGCGGTTTCGCCATGACCTGCGTCAGCACGTTGAGCCGGCCGCGATGCGGCATGCCGACCACGATTTCCTTGACGCCGAGATTGCCGCCGCGCTTGATGATCTGCTCCAGCGCCGGAATCAGGGATTCCGCGCCGTCAAGACCGAACCGCTTGGTGCCGGTGAACTTGACGTCGCAGAATTTTTCGAAACCTTCGGACTCCACCAGCTTGTTCAAGATGGCGCGGCGGCCTTCGCGGGTAAAGCTGATCTCCTTGTCCGGCCCCTCGATGCGCTCCTGAATCCAGGCCTTTTGCGCGGCGTTGGAGATATGCATGAACTCGACGCCGAGCGTCTGGCAGTAGGTCCGCTCGCAGATCGCGACGATCTCGCGCAAGCTGCCATATTCCAACCCCAGCACGTGATCGAGGAAGATCTTGCGATCGAAATCGCCTTCCGCAAAACCGTAGCTGCGCGGATCGAGTTCTTCGCGGTTGCGCGGCGCCTCGATGCCGAGCGGATCGAGCTTGGCATGAAAGTGACCGCGCATGCGGTAGGCGCGGATCAACATCAGCGCGCGCACCGAATCGCGCGTCGCCTGATGCAGTTCGGCCGCCGTGACCTCGGCGCCTTTCGCCAGAGCTTTTTCCTGAGCCTTGGCAGCGATCTTGGCGCCCACCGATTTCTCGACGTCGTCCCAATTGCCGTCGAGGGCGGACGTCAGTTCATCGTGCGGCGCGAGCGGCCAGTTGTTGCGGCTCCAGGACGGGCCTTCGGCGTTCTTGCGGACATCCTCCGGGATGTCCTTCAGGCTCTTGAAAAACGCCTGCCATTCGGCGTCGACCGAGGCCGGGTCTTTTTCATAGCGAGCATAGATATCGTCGATGTAAGTGGCGTTTGTGCCCTGCAAAAAAGATGAGAGGGCAAAGGCGGCGTTCGCGTCCTGGCGAGACATGATGGCGTCCTGGTGATTTCAGACTTTGCGCATGACAAACGGCGCAACACCGATCCCGGCATTGGATCAGTGGGGTAAGGACCCTTTACCTTATTTAGGCGGAAACTTCGCGTTGAAAAGAACTAAGGTTTGAATCAGGATTTCAATTTTTCGGTAAGGGTATGTCCGAGTCGAGCGGGCGACGGGGAAACGGTGATTCCCGCCGATTCCATTGCCGCGGTCTTGGAGCCGGCATCGCCCTTGCCGCCGGAAATGATGGCGCCGGCATGGCCCATACGGCGGCCGGGAGGCGCGGTGACGCCGGCGATGAATCCGACCATCGGCTTCTTGCGGCCACGCTTGGCCTCGTCCTTGAGAAACTGCGCGGCATCCTCCTCGGCGGTGCCGCCGATCTCGCCGATCATCACGATCGAGGTGGTCTTGGGATCGCTCAGGAACATTTCCAGCACATCGATGAATTCGGTTCCCTTGACGGGGTCGCCGCCGATGCCGACCGCGGTGGTCTGGCCGAGGCCCTCCTGCGAGGTCTGGAACACCGCCTCATAGGTCAGGGTGCCCGACCGCGACACGATTCCGACCGAGCCCGGCTTGAAGATATTTGCCGGCATGATGCCGATCTTGCATTCGCCGGCGGTCATCACACCGGGGCAGTTCGGCCCGATCAGCCGCGATTTCGATCCGGACAGCGAGCGCTTCACCCGCACCATGTCGAGCACCGGAATCCCTTCGGTGATGCAGACGATCAGCGGGATTTCAGCGTCGATCGCCTCGCAGATCGCGTCGGCCGCGCCCGGCGGCGGCACATAGATCACGGACGCATCGGCGCCGGTCTTTTCTTTCGCTTCCTGAACCGTGTCGAACACCGGCAGACCGAGATGCGTCGATCCGCCTTTGCCGGGCGAGGTGCCGCCGACCATCTTGGTGCCGTAAGTGATCGCGGCCTCGGAATGGAACGTGCCGTTCTTGCCGGTGAAACCTTGGCAGATGACCTTGGTGTTCGTGTCGATCAGGATGGACATGTCTGGCTGTGCTTTCGCGGACGGAACAGGAAAGGGTTAAGCGGCACGCTTGTAGACGCCGGTGAGCACGTCGGCCCAGCCTTCGGCGTCTGGCGAGAACTGGATCCTCATCGCGTAGGAATCGTCGTCGATGACTTCGTAGACGTGGCGGGCATTGCCGCGGAGCGACCC
>NZ_JBAURI010000593.1:0-10182 GCF_049581145.1 Bradyrhizobium sp. | reverse complement strand
CGGCGGGGGAGGCCGGCCGTACGCCGTTTCCGTCGGCGGGTCTCGGCGCTCCGATCATCGGCGCGCCGACCAGTAAGCCGAATGTCGGCGGCCCGCCCAATCCTCCGCCCGCGCAACAGGTGCCGTCGGCGGTCGATTCGCGCCGCTCGGAATCCTATTACGATGTCAAAGGCACCATCTTCGGCGCGCTGATCGAAGCGATCGATCTCGCCCAGCTCGCCAAGCTCGACGCCGATTCCGCGCGCGAGGAAATCCGCGACATCGTCAACGAGATCATCGCGATCAAGAACATCGTGATGTCGATCGCCGAGCAGGAGGAACTGCTCGACGACATCTGCAACGACGTGCTCGGCTATGGCCCGCTTGAACCGCTGCTGGCGCGCGACGACATCGCCGACATCATGGTCAACGGCGCGGGAACCGTATTCATCGAAGTCAACGGCAAGATCCAGCGCACCGGCATCCGCTTCCGCGACAATCAGCAGCTGTTGAATATCTGCCAGCGCATCGTCAGCCAGGTCGGCCGCCGCGTCGACGAATCCTCGCCGATCTGCGACGCCCGTCTCGCCGATGGCTCGCGCGTCAACGCCATTGTGCCACCGCTCGCGATCGACGGCCCCGCGCTCACCATCCGCAAGTTCAAGAAGGACAAGCTGACGCTCGACCAGCTCGTCAAGTTCGGCGCGATCACGCCGGAAGGCGCGGAGATCCTGCAGATCATCGGCCGCGTCCGTTGCAACGTCCTGATCTCCGGCGGTACCGGCTCCGGCAAGACCACGCTGCTCAACTGTCTCACCAACTATATCGAGCATGACGAGCGCGTCATCACCTGCGAGGATGCCGCCGAGCTGCAACTGCAGCAACCGCATGTGGTGCGCCTGGAAACCCGGCCGCCCAACATCGAGGGCGAAGGCCAGGTCAGTATGCGCGAACTGGTGCGCAACTGCCTGCGTATGCGCCCCGAACGCATCATCGTCGGCGAAGTCCGCGGACCCGAAGCGTTCGACCTGCTGCAGGCCATGAACACCGGTCACGACGGATCAATGGGGACGCTGCACGCCAACAATCCCCGCGAGGCGCTGTCGCGCTGCGAATCCATGATCACGATGGGCGGCTTCTCACTCCCCTCGCGCACCATCCGCGAGATGACCTGCGCCTCGATCGACGTCATCATCCAGGCCGCCCGCCTGCGCGACGGTTCGCGCCGCATCACCCACATCACCGAGGTGATGGGCATGGAAGGCGACACCATCATCACCCAGGACATCTTCCTCTACGACATGGTCGGCGAGGACGCGAACGGCAAGATCATCGGCCGGCACCGTTCCACCGGCATCGGGCGGCCGCGCTTCTGGGAGCGCGCGCGTTATTACGGCGAGGAAAAGCGGCTCGCGGCAGCGCTCGACGCCGCCGAAGTCGCGCCGACGACTTAACGAGGACCGGTCATGAAACTCCAAGCTCTCGCGCTGGCCTTTCTCGCCGCCGCCGCCATCGGCGGCATCGCCTGGGTTTTCATCTATCCGCTGCTCTCGGGAGAGAAGAAGGCCGAGGGCCGCCGGGCGTCCGTCGCCAAGCCTGAGCCGAGCGCCAAGCGTCAGACCGAGCGGAATCAACGCTCGCGCCGTGAGCAGGTCGAGGGAACGCTCAAGGATCTCGAAGCCCGCCGGGCGAAGGAACGCAAGGTTCCGCTCAACATCCGCCTGACGCAGGCCGGCCTAGACTGGTCACCGCGAAAATTCTTCGTGATCTCGGGCATTCTCGCCGCAGTGTGCTTTGTGGGCGGGACCGTCGGGGGAGGCGGACTACTGGGCTCCGCGGGTCTTGCTTTCGCCGCCGGCTTCGGCCTGCCGCGCTGGGCCCTGAGTTTTCTGAAAAAACGCCGCGAGAAAGCGTTTCTCAAGGCGCTGCCGGATGCCGTCGACGTGATCGTGCGCGGCATCAAGGCCGGTCTGCCGCTGTTTGAATCGCTGAAGGTCGTCGCCGCCGACTCGCCGGAGCCACTGCGCAGCGAATTTCTGGCCATCATCGAAACCCAGGCGATCGGCATGCCGCTCGGCGAAGCCTGCGCGCGGCTGTTCGATCGGATGCCCGTGCCGGAAGCGAATTTCTTCGGCATCGTGATCTCGATCCAGCAGAAATCCGGCGGCAACCTGTCGGAAGCTCTGGGCAATCTCTCCAAGGTGCTGCGCGATCGCAAGAAGATGGCCGAGAAGATCCAGGCGATGTCGATGGAAGCCAAGGCATCGGCCGGCATCATCGGCTCGCTGCCGCCGATCGTGATGCTGCTCGTCTATCTGTCGACCCCCGACTACATCTCGCTGTTGTGGACCAGCCCGACCGGTCAATTGATGCTGGTCGGCTGCGTGGTTTGGATGTCGGTCGGCATCATGGTCATGAAGAAAATGATCAATTTCGATTTCTGAGGGTGGCGCAATGGTCGATTTTCTGGTTACCAAGCTGCACGATCCGCATTTCATGACGATGCTGCTCGCCGCCATCGCGGTGAGCGCGACCTGCTACACGCTGGTCATGCCGTTCTTCGCGGGCGAAGGTCTCGACAAGCGCATGAAGGCGGTCGCGAGCGAGCGCGAACGGATTCGACAGCGGGAACGTGAGCGCCTGAACAAGACCGAGAAGGTCTCGTTGCGCCAGACCCCAAAACAACTCATCTCGAAGGTTGTCGAGGACTTCAACCTCACCAAGTGGCTGGCACAGGAATCCGCGCTGGAAAAGCTGGCGATGGCCGGCTATCGCGGCCAGGCGCCCTATATCACCTTCCTGTTCTTCCGGTTGGTGACGCCGATCGTGCTGTTCATTGCCTCGACCCTGTATGTCTTCGTCATCTCGCACATGCAGAAGTCGTGGCCGATCAAGGTCGGCATCTGCGTCGGCAGCGCCTATGCCGGCCTGCAGGCGCCGATGCTGTTCCTGAAGAACGCGATCTCCAAGCGCCAGTTGTCGATCCGCCGCGCCTTCCCCGACGCGCTCGATCTGCTCCTGATCTGCATCGAATCGGGCATGTCGATCGAAGCCGCCTTCCGCAAGGTTTCAACCGAGATCGTGACCCAGTCGATCGCCTTGTCGGAGGAATTCACCCTGACCACGGCGGAGCTGTCCTATCTGCAGGACCGCAAGGTGGCCTATGAGAACCTGGCCAAGCGCACCGGGCTCGACGGTGTCAAGTCCGTCTGCCTGGCCCTGCAGCAATCGGAACGCTACGGCACGCCGCTCGGTCAGAGCTTGCGCGTGATGGCGCAGGAAAACCGCGACATGCGCATGAACGAGGCCGAGAAGAAGGCCGCAGCACTGCCACCGAAGCTGACGGTGCCGATGATCCTGTTCTTCCTGCCGGTGCTGTTTGTCGTGATCCTCGGGCCGACCTACATCAAGGTCTCGGCGATCATGTAAGGCGAGGCGAGCGCGACAGAGCGAAGCCGCGCAGGCGGCCGGGTCGCGGCCGTCAATCCTGCCGGTTGAGCTCCGCCACCGGAACCGGTCGATGGGCCGAACGCGGGTCGTTCTTGCCCTTCAGCATTTCTTTCAGATAGGCGACATTGGCCGCGGCCTCATCGGGTGGCAGATCGGCCTTGACGATGGTTTCGGCCTCGGCGAAGCGGCCCTGCAGACCGACCACGAGACCGAGATTTTGCCGCACCCGGGCATCGGCGCGGGGGCTGGCATAGGCCTGGCGCAGCACCTCCTCGGCCTTCGGCAAATCCTCCGACAGCATGTAGGAAAGACCGAGATTGGACAGCACTGACGGCTCGCCCGGCTCGATCTTGAGCGCGCTCGCGTAGTAGCGGCGCGCATCGTCATGGCGGCCGAGTTGATCGAGGGCGGTGCCCTGCACGGAGAGGATTCGCCAGTCGGGATTTTCGGGAGTGTGGGCCCGCGACAACACGTCGAGGGCTTGCTGAAAATTGCCGTTGTCGACCAGCGCGCGGCCCCAGGCAGCGAGCACCGTCTTGTCGCCGGGATGGACGATGCTGGCCTGTTCGAGCACGGCGGCGGCCTGGGCACGCTGTCCGTTTGCGCGCAGCGCTTGGCCATAGGCCAGCGCTGCGCCGGCATCCTTGGGATTGGCGCGGTAGAGCTCGCCATAGGACTCCACCGTCGACCGCGGATTGGCGTCCGCCTTCGCGCTGTCGGTTGGCGTCGTGATCGAGCCGGTAACGTCGGACATGGTCAGGCAGCCGCTGAGGCTGGTAGCCAACATTGCGGCCACGGCCGCGGATGCAAGAGACCGGGTACGCCGGCCGTCATGACGACTGAATTTAAGACATGACTTTGGGCGGGACTTGAGACCCTTGGGCACCTGGATTCTCGCGCTGGATCGATCCGAACACGCGAGCAATAGTCCGTTAACCCTAACGGCGCGTTAACGGCCCGAATCGGGCTGATGTGTCTCAAGAATGTCGACGGCTTGGTCTTAATGCGCAGACTTTGCGGAATCGTGCGCGACATATTCGACGACGAGCCCATCCGCATGACGGTAACGCATCTTGTGCCCGACCGGCGTCTTCTGGATGGCATCGAGCAGTTCGGCGCCCTGGGCTCGCAGCAGGCTTGCGTAGTCCTCGAGACCGGAGACCTTGATGGTCAGCGAGGTCGCCTCGAACGGCCTGCGCCTGTCAGGCTCACCCGCGATCACCAGCACCGACAGCTGCGGCGAGGAGACGGCGGCGAGTTTCAGCCCGGCTTCCGGATAGTCGAAGCGCAGCGTTTCCGTGCCTTGCAACAGCGCCCTGTAGAACGCGACCGTGCCGTCGAGCGCATCGGCGTCGACGAAAGTTCTGATGAAGGTTTCCAGGATCATTTGCCTCTCCGCTTGAGCGCCATCGGCGCGATGAAAACATCCACCGCGCGGCATGCGCTAATACTCGATCGCGAGCCGCTTCCTGATTTCGTCGAGCCGCTTCTCGAGCGCGTCGAACCGCGCGTGCAGCGCGCGATCATGGAGATAGAATATATAGCCCAGCGCCAGCAGCCCGAAAATCCAGTGATGGCTTTCGATATAGGTCAAGACCGCCTCGATGGCATGGCCGACAAGGGTGACTAGGCCCAGCAACGCGTCCATCGTCTGTGTCCTCCCGATATCTTGATCTGCTCTCGAGGGGATCGGCGCCAATGCGAGAGCATTCCCAAACCCCGTTGCACCCGGAACCCGGCGTGACCCGGCTTGTGGCGGAGAGCGCTCGGGACTCCACCAAGCCGAACCGGGAGGCCCCGAACCGATTGCGGGCGCGGCAAAACTCTGCGAAGTCTTGCAGAGCCGCGCGCGCTTTACGCCGCCCTTTGATCCGACGAGCAAGGCATGCCATCCCCTTTCGAGACCACGAACACCGCTTCGGCCGTTCCCATCACCTTCGCAACCAAGTCGAGTTGGCAGGCGATCCGCACCGAGTTGTCGCCGCAATCAAGGCAATTTGCCGACGCCAACGGCTTTGCCGCCAAGCCGGGGGCGTGTCTGACCCTGCCGGCCGCGGACGGACGGATCGCGCAGGTGCTGTTCGGGCTCGAGGACGCAGGCAGCAAGTCGCGTGATCCGTTCAGGCCCGGAACATTGCCGACGCTGTTGCCCGCAGGCGTCTACCGCTTCGCCAACCAGCCGCACGATGCGCGGCTTGCGACGCTGGCGTTCGCGCTCGGCAGCTATCGTTTCAACCGATACCGGAAGGCGGACGCCGCCGACGTCAGGCTGGTACCGCCCGACGGGATCGACGCCGTCGATGTCGCGCGAATGGCCGATGCCGCGATGTCGGCGCGCGATCTCATCAACACGCCGTCCAACGACATGGGGCCGGCGGAGCTCGCGCAGGCGGCGAAATGGCTGGCGACGCGGTTCGGCGCAAGCTTCAGCTGCATCATCGGCGAGGATCTCGTCCGGCAGAATTTTCCGCTCATCAACGCCGTCGGCATGGCCTCGACGCGTGCGCCGAGACTGATCGATCTGAGCTGGGGCAACCCGGCCGATCCGAAAGTCACGCTGGTCGGCAAGGGCGTCTGTTTCGATACCGGCGGGCTCGATCTGAAACCTTCCAGCAGCATGCTGATGATGAAGAAGGACATGGGCGGGGCCGCCAACGTGCTGGCGCTGGCGCAGATGGTGATGGACGCCAAGCTGAAGCTGCGGCTGCGGGTGCTGATCCCTGCGGTTGAGAACGCGGTCGCCGGCAACGCCTTCCGTCCGATGGATATCTTCCCCTCGCGCAAGGGGCTGAGCGTCGAAATCGGCAACACGGATGCGGAGGGCAGGCTGGTTCTCGCCGACGCGCTGGCGCTGGCGGACGAGGAGAGACCGGAGCTATTGATCGACATGGGCACCTTGACCGGCGCGGCGCGGGTCGCGCTCGGGCCCGACCTGCCGCCGTTCTACACCGAGGATGAGACGCTGGCCCAGGACGTCGCGCGCTTGGCGCTACAGGAGAACGATCCGCTGTGGCGCATGCCGCTCTGGCCGCCCTACGACGCCTGGCTCGATTCGAAGACCGCTCATCTCAACAACGCGCCGTCGGGCACCTTTGCCGGCTCGATCACCTGCGCGCTGTTCCTGCAGCGCTTCGTCGAGCACGCCAAGAGCTGGCTGCATGTCGACATCTACGCCTGGACGCCCTCGGCGAAACCGGGCCGGCCCGAGGGCGGCGAATGCCAGGCGGCGCGCGCGATCTATAAACTGCTGAGCGAGCGATATGGCTGATCCGCGCCTGACGCCGGCGCGGAGCGACCTCGCCGCCAGACACCTGGAAGGCAGCGTGACGGCCGCACGCTTCGTCGCCGGCGAGCTGTTCGAGATCATCGATGCGCTGGCGCCGTTACGCGAACACCCCGCCGCCGACGCCATGCTGCTGACGCAGGCGCTCAGGGGCGAGCTGATAACGATCTACGACCGTAACGCGGAAGGCTGGGCCTGGGGGCAACTCAAGGAGGACAGCTATGTCGGCTGGCTGCCGGATGCCGCGCTCGCCAGGCCCGCAGCCGCGCCGACGCATCAGGTCACCGCGATCCGGACCTTCGTGTTTCCCGGCCCTTCCATCAAGCTGCCGCCGGTCGAGACGCTCGTGATGGGTTCCCGGCTGACGATCACGCGCGACGATGGGCCTTTCGCGGTCACGCGCGGGGGCCAGTATCTGCCGAAGCCGCATCTCGGCGGCGTCATCGACCACGCACCGGACTTCGTGGCGGTTGCCGAGCGTTTCATCGGCACGCCCTATCTGTGGGGCGGCAAGAGCAGCCTCGGCGTCGATTGCTCGGGCCTGGTGCAGGTCTCGCTGCGCGCTGCCGGCGTCACCTGCCCGCGCGACAGCGACATGCAGCTAGCCGCGCTCGGTCGGCCACTGGATCCGTCTCAATCAACGGCCCTCGAGCGCGGCGATCTGTTGTTCTGGAGGGGGCATGTCGCGATCGCGCGCGATGACAAAACCATCGTGCATGCCAACGCCCATCACATGGCGACCGTGATCGAGACGACCGCCGAGGCGATCGCACGCATCAAGGATGCGGGGAGCGACATCGTCGCGATCAAGCGGCTCTAGGTCGCAACCGTGCCGTCCGGGGCGGTTTCCAGCCGGAACGCGGCCGCGAACAGTGCGCGCGTGTAATCGCTCTTCGGGCGCTTGAACAGCTCCGAGGCCGGCCCCTCCTCCACCACCTTGCCCTGCCGCATCACGATCAGGTGGCTCGCCAGCGAGGCGACCACGCGCAGATCATGCGAGATGAACATGTAGGTCAGATCGCGCTTGCGCTGCAGCTCGCGCAACAGGTCGACCATCTGGGCCTGGAACAGCATGTCGAGCGCGCTGGTCGGCTCGTCCAGCACCACGAAATTCGGCTCCAGCACCACCGCGCGCGCGATCGAGATGCGCTGGCGCTGGCCGCCGGAAAACTCATGCGGATAGCGAAACCGCGTCTCCGGATCGAGCCCGACATCGGTCAAGGCCTTGACCACCCTCTCCTCGCGCTCGCCGCGCGACAGCTGCTTCTGGTGCACGCTCAAGCCTTCGGCGACGATGTCGCCGACCGACATGCGCGGGCTGAGCGCGCCGAATGGGTCTTGAAACACGATCTGCATGTCGCGGCGGAACGGTCGCATCGCCTTGAAGCGCAGGCCCTGGATGTTGCTGCCGAGAAACACGATCGGCCCGTCCGAGGAGATCAGCCGCAGCAGCGCCAGTCCGAGCGTGGTCTTGCCGGAGCCGGATTCGCCGACCACACCGAGCGTTTCGCCCTTGCGCACCGCGAGGCTGACGCCATCGACCGCCTTGATGTGCCCGACGGTGGAACGCAACAGCCCACGCTTGATCGGAAACCAGACCTTCAGACCGTCGGTCGACATCACCACCGGCGAGTCGGGCCGCGGCGGTGCGGGATCGGGCTTGGGTTCGGCCGCGAGCAGCGCGCGGGTATAGGCATGTTTCGGCGCGGTGAAGACCTGCTCGACTACTCCCTGCTCGACGATCCGTCCGCCGTTCATGACACAGACCGTGTCGGCAATGCGGCGGACGATGCCGAGATCATGGGTGATGAACAGCAGGCTCATGCCGAGCCGGGCGCGGATTTCCGCGAGCAGCGCCAGAATCTGCGCCTGCACCGTGACGTCGAGCGCCGTGGTCGGCTCGTCCGCGATCAAGAGGTCGGGCTCGTTGGCAAGCGCCATCGCGATCATCACCCGCTGCCGCTGGCCGCCCGACAATTGATGCGGATAGCTCTGCAGCCGGGTGGCCGCGTCGGGAATGCCGACCTGCATCAGGAGTTCGAGCGTCCGCGCCCGCGCCAGCGAGCCGCTGATGTTGTTATGGAGCTGCAAAATCTCGCTGATCTGGGACTCGATCGTGTGCAACGGATTGAGCGAGGTCATCGGCTCCTGGAAGATGATCGAGATGTCGTTGCCCCGAATCCCTCTGATCTCGTTTTCCGACATCTTGAGCAACTCACGACCGTGGAAGCGGATGCTGCCGGAGGGATGCGAGGCGGTCGGATAAGGCAGCAGCTTCAGGATCGACAGCGCGCTGACCGACTTTCCCGAGCCGGATTCGCCGACCAGCGCGACGCACTCGCCGCGCTTGACATCGAAGGAAATGCGGTCGACCGCCAGAGAGTCGTGGCCCTGCTGGCGAAAGGCCACCGAGAGATCGCGGACCGACAGCAGCGGCTGGTTGATGGCGTCCATGGCTGCCCTACCTGAACGTCTTGCGCGGATCGAAGGCGTCGCGCACTGCTTCGCCGATGAAGATCAGCAGCGACAGCATGATGGCGACCGAGAAGAAGCCGGTGAAGCCGAGCCACGGCGCCTGCACATTGTTCTTGCCCTGCGACAACAATTCGCCGAGCGACGGCGAGCCCGGCGGCAGGCCAAAGCCCAGGAAGTCCAGCGCGGTCAGCGTCATCACCGAGGAGGAGACGATGAACGGCAGGAAGGTCATAGTCGCGACCATCGCATTCGGCAACAGGTGCCGGAACATGATGACGACATTGGAGACGCCCAGCGCCCGCGCCGCCTGGATATATTCGAAATTGCGGCCGCGCAAAAACTCCGCGCGCACCAGCCCAACCAGCGACACCCAGGAGAACAGCAAGAGGATACCGAGCAGGACGAAGAAGCCCGGCGGGAGCACCGCCGAAATGATCAGCAGCAGATAAAGGTATGGTATTGCGTTCCAGATCTCGATGAAGCGCTGGAACAACAGGTCGGTCCAGCCGCCGAAGTAACCTTGCACGCCGCCGGCCGCGACGCCGATGATGGACGAAAAGAACGTCAACGTGAGACCGAACAGCACCGAGATGCGGAAACCATAGATCAGGCGTGCGACCACGTCCCGGCCCTGGTCGTCGGTGCCGAGCCAGTTGTATTCGAGGTCGCGGCAGCTCTTCAGGCCCTTCTTCCGCACGACGTCCTTGCACTGCGCTTCGGTCAGCATCCAGGTCGGCGGCGACGGCGCCGGCGTCGGCAGATCGAGATTCTGGGTGTCGTAGGAGAAGCGGATCAAGGGCCAGACGATGGTGCCGCCCTTGTCCTTGATCAGCTTCTGCAAGTAGGGGTCGCGATAGTCGGCCGCGGTTTCGAAATCGCCGCCGAACGCCGTCTCCGGATAGGTGACGAAGGCCGGCCAGTACAGATGACCCTCATATGCGATCAGGAACGGGCGGTCGTTGGCGATCAATTCGGCGAACAGCGAGACGAAGAAC
>NZ_JBAURI010000592.1:0-4399 GCF_049581145.1 Bradyrhizobium sp. | reverse complement strand
CCTGAGCCGGCCTACAACCCGGCACGGGCCGCCCTGCCGCGGATTCGCGGCGATATTTTTGTCGAACACGTTAGTTTTCGTTACCGGCTCGATGGGCCCGAAGTTCTGCAGAACATCAGCATTCAGGTCCCTGCGGGGCAGGTCGTTGGGATTGTTGGCTCATCCGGCTCCGGCAAGTCAACGCTGACGAAGCTGGTTCAGCGGCTTTATGTGCCCGAGCGGGGTCGTGTGATGATCGACGGTGTCGATCTCGCTGTCGCTGACGTCGCCTGGCTTCGCAGGCAAGTCGGCTCGGTGTTGCAGGAAAATGTCCTCTTCAACCGCTCGATCCGTGACAACATCGCCCTCGCTGACCCCGGGATGGCGATGGAGCGTGTGATCGCCGCGGCCGAACTCGCCGGCGCTCACGAGTTCATCGTCGAACTCCCGCAGGGTTACAACACGATCGTTGGCGAGAGGGGAGCGAGCCTGTCGGGTGGCCAGCGCCAGCGCATCGCAATCGCCCGCGCGCTCGTGACAGACCCCCGTATCTTGATCTTCGACGAGGCGACCAGCGCGCTTGATTACGAAAGCGAGCGAATCATTCAAAGGAATATGCGCCGGATTTCCAAAGGGCGCACCGTGCTGGTGATCGCTCACCGGCTGTCGGCGGTTCGCCACGCGGATCGGATCATCACCATCGAGCGGGGGCGCCTCGTCGAGGATGGAACCCACGACGAGTTGATCCGAAAGAGTGGACGTTACGCGGATCTGCACCGGATGCAGGCTGGCATTCATGAAGTCGTCTAGGCGAAACGACAACGTCGTGCCGTTGCGTCCGGATGGCGTTTCCCGGCGCTCGCAGCTCGAATTTTTGCCGGCGGCACTGGAGATTATGGAAACGCCCGCCTCGCCCGTCGGTCGCGCGATCGCTGCCACCATCATCCTCTTTCTCGTCATCGCCGTCTGCTGGTCTATTGTCGGGCACATTGACATCGTCGCCGTGGCATCCGGCAAGGTGGTACCGACCGGTCGCACGAAGACGGTTCAGCCGCTCGAGACCGGTATCGTCACCGCGATCCTCGTTCAAGATGGCGACCATGTCAGGGCCGGCCAGGTGGTCATGCGGCTCGACCAGACGATTGCCACCGCCGAGCGCAATCATGTGGGTCACGATCTCCTGGTCTCAAAGCTCGACGTTGCGAGGCTGTCGGCCTTGCGCGCCGGATTGGAAACAGGCTCCGATCCAGACGCCCATTTTGCGCCACCGGAGGAAGCGCCGCCTGAACAGGTCGCGCGAACGCGCGCCGCGATGATCGAGCAGGCGTCGGCCCAGGAGAACAAGGTGGCGGGGGTCGACCAGCAAATCGCAGAAAAGATGGCCGAAGCCGAGGAGATTGCTGCGACAATAGACAAGCTTCAGGCGTCCCTGCCTTTCCTGGAGGAGGAAGCTGACGTCCGGCGCAAGGCGATGGAGATCGAATTCGGCAACAAAATCGCTCACCTCGATGCACAAATTCGCCTTGCCGATCAAAGAAATGAGCTGACCGTGCAGCAGCGAAAGGCAGTGGAAAATACGGCCGCGCGGAAGGCCCTCGAGCGGCAGCGCGAGCAGGCCAGGTCGGAGTACGCCGACAAGATCCTGAGCGATCTCGCCGACGCCGAGCAGAAGGTGGCCGGGTTGACCGAAGACGCGGTCAAGGCCGACCAGAAGCTCGAGCAGCAACTCCTTCGCGCTCCGGTCGAAGGAACGGTTCAGCAACTCGCGGTTCATTCCATCGGAGGAGTGGTCACCCCGGCGCAACAGGTGATGATGATCGTGCCCGCGGATAGTCATTTGGAGGTCGAAGCGATGGTGCCCAATCGCGACATCGGATTTGTCAGCGCCGATCAGGAGGCCGAGATCAAGGTCGATACCTTCAATTTCACCAGGTACGGCCTGCTGCACGGCAAGGTCCTCAACGTCTCGCATGACGCGATCGTCCGGGACAAGCCGCAGGACAAGACCAATCCCACGAAATCCCAGACGGCGCTGACCGATACCAGCGAACCGCAGGGGAAGGAGTTCGTCTATGAGGCGGATATCTCTCTCGACCAGACCCAGATGGAGGTCGAGGGGAGAATGGTCGATCTGACGCCGGGCATGGCGGTCACGGTCGAAATCAAGACCGGTTCGCGTCGCGTGATCCAATATCTGCTCTCGCCCTTGCTGCGCTACAAGCAGGAGAGCCTTCGGGAGCGATGAAGAGAAAGTTGATTTGTAAAATGAAGACTGACTCGAGGGTGGCATGCAGGCTTGATGAGTCCGGCGGCGCATTTCGGCTCGATCACCGCTTCGGGCGGAAAAACGCCGATTGGCGCGGTCGTTCTGTTGGAAGCGCTTGGGTTATCCAGGACCTATGCATCAGAAGCAACCGGATGGCGCTTGCCAACCGTCTCGATTTCATTCAACTATAGATAGAGACATGAATTCGCGTGCGGCGCGGCGGGGAATAGCGTGCAGTTCGTAGGCACAAGAGGCGACGCTGCAGAGCGCCAGAACAGCGCGACTTCGCGATCCTCACCCGGACCGGACGAGCCAAAGCGCTCGTTCAATGTACAGACCGAATTCTCCAGGGGCTTTGGCGACTGGCTCATCGACCAGCAGGTCGCACTGGTCTGTTCGACCTACCTCACCGGCTACCTGTTGTTCATCGGCGTGCGCGCCGACGGCATGCCGGTTCCCTCGGCGGCCAGCTTTTCCCACGCGATGGGTCTGGTGGCGGATTCGCAGCGCATCTATCTCGGCACAAAGAACGAGATCTGGCGGCTCGAAAATATCCTGAGACCGGACGAACTGGCGAATGAGATGTTCGACCGGTTTTATGCGCCGCGGACCGCGCAAATAACGGGCGATATCAACATCCACGAAATGGGCGTCGATGCGAGTGGGGATTTGCTGTTCATCAACACCCGCCATTCGTGTCTCGCGACCATCAGCGCCACGCATGCGTTCAAGCCGCTGTGGAAGCCGAAATTCATCTCGAGGCTCGCTCCGGAAGATCGCTGTCATCTCAATGGTCTCGCGATGGAAAACGGCCGCGCGCGCTACGTGACGGCGTGTTCGACCGGCGACGTGCTTGAGAGTTGGCGCGGCGGACGGCGCGACGCTGGCGTCGTGATCGACCTTGAGACGGATGCCGTGGTCGCCGATGGGTTCTCCATGCCGCACTCGCCGCGGATTTGGGGCGATTCGGTTTATCTGCTCGAATCCGGGCGGGGCTATCTCGTTAGGATTGACCGCCATAGCGGCAAACGAGAAGATGTGACGTTCTGCCCGGGCTTCGCCCGCGGCATGGTGTTTGTATCGCATTATGCGGTTGTCACCGTTTCGCTCTCGCGGCACGCCAATTTCGGCGGGTTGCCGATCGACGCGACGATGAAGGCTAACGGCGCCGCGCCGCGTTGCGGTCTGTTGGTCATCGACCTTCGCAGTGGCAACATCGTGCAGTGGTTTCGCTTCAGAGGTGATGTGACGGAATTGTTCGACGTCGGTGTTATCTCAAACATCCGATGCCCGCGCGGCATCGGTCCGAACGCACCGGGTCTGGAAGAAGCGATGCGCGGGGAGGAGTTAGCGACGTCGCGCGAAACAACCCCACCTTTGTTCACGAGATCGACCGGCGATGAATGATGAGCAGGTGTTGGCCGCAGACGCGAATTTGAAGCGACAAGGGTAGGGATATTGAATGTCAAATCTGCAAGTCAATTTTGGCAATCAAAAAAAGTCGACTGCTGACGAAATGCAATCGCTCAGCGCCGAAGAAGTCACGCAGTTGCTGTTAGGCGCATCGCTTTCAGCGACAAGGCCGCTCATTGGTCTCATGAAGTTTCTAATCAACGAGCGAATTGTGGAGGGCGACAAGCTCAAGTCATTCCTGGCCCCGATGCTTGTCACGGATGGTTTCCCGCCGGCGACCAAGGCGATGTTGGATCCGATCTGGAAATCGTTGCTCCTTCAGCTCGAAGACTTCAAGGGAAGGCCGCCTGTGTAAAGTGAAGCACGTCAATATGAGCGACAATGAAAATGAGATGGTCAGGTTTCGCATGAAACCGAACCCCTTCTTCTACGCACTTGAGTTCACAAGACACACATTGCTTGTGGCGGCTGCAGTTGGACTATTCATTGGTGTCCCAGCAATTTGCTCCTGGAAGGCGGTTGTCGTTCTCCTCATAGCGTACGGCATCCTCGGCCTCGTGAGGAGTTGCTGCGGTGAAAGTGTAAGTGTCGTCTATGTCCAGAGAAGAACTAAATAAGAGTTTTAGTGATCTAAGATCGGCCGTTAGATGGTGATCGGCTTCGAAAAACAGGGAAAGTCGCGGATGGTCGAGTCAGAGCGTGCGGCAGAGAAATTGTTAAGCGAAGTGAACGATCGGAAGG
>NZ_JBAURI010000591.1:0-9013 GCF_049581145.1 Bradyrhizobium sp. | reverse complement strand
GCGCATGGGCGCGCCCGAGTCCATTGCCCGCGCCGGTCACGATAGCGACGCGTCCGTCAAACCTGATTGTCATATGTCGACTTCCCGGATTGTTTCTGCCTGTCGTGCCCGGGCTCGACCCGCCTGCGGGGCCGAAGCCCCTTCGGCGAGGCGAAGGCCCGCGCATCCATCAAAAGAAAATGAGTCAGCCGCTTTTCAGCAGTGATGGATTGCCGGGTCAAGCCCGCAATGACGGCATTGAGGGCCGGCGCGCAGCAGTTGGGAGCTCGAGCACTCACCCGAAATAGATCAGCCCGATCCAGTCGGCGACCAGAGCGGGCTTGTCCTCGCCCTCGATCTCGACCGTGACATTGGTGCGCGACTGCAGTTCTTTCGGCTTGCGCAGTTTCGCCTCGGCAAGCATGAAGCGGCCGCGGACCCGCGAGCCGGCGCGAACCGGGGAGATGAAGCGCAATTTGTCGAACCCGTAGTTGACGCCCATCGTGGTGCCTTCGATGACCGGCATCACCTCATAGGACATGATGCTCATCAGGGACATCGTCAGGAATCCGTGCGCCACCGTGCTGCCGAACGCGGTCTCGCGCCTGGCGCGCGCGGGGTCGACATGAATGAACTGATGATCCTCGATCACGTCGGCATAGAGGTTGATGCGGTTCTGATCGACCAGATGCCATGACGACACGCCGACCTCACGGCCGACCATGGCCTGGTAGTCGCCCAGCGAGATCGGCGGCTTCTTCCAGACGTCATTCATCGCACTATTGCTCCGATCCGGCCGTGCGCAGCTTCTGCAGCTCCGGGAAATCCTCCTCGCGGAATTCCTGCCCGCGCAGCGCATCGCTGCGGTTGTCGTCGTGCTCCAGCCGGCGCAATTGCACCCGGCGGATTTTTCCCGAGATCGTCTTGGGCAATTCGGTCACCAATTCGATCCGTCGGATCCGCTTGAAGGGCGCAAGCCGCGTGTGCAGGTGCCTGAAGATCGACAGCGCGGTGTCGGGCGAGCATTCGACGCCTCCGACCAGCAGCACATAGGCCTTGGGGATCGCGAGCCGGATCGGATCAGGGCTCGGCACTACGGCGGCTTCCGCGACTGCTTCATGCTCGAGCAGCACGCTCTCCAGTTCGAACGGGCTGATCCGGTAGTCGGATGATTTGAAGACGTCGTCGGAACGGCCGACGAAGGTGAGGTAGCCTTCGTCATCGGCGAACACGACGTCGCCGCTGCGATAGAGCGCGCCGTCCGCCCCGCTCAATTGGCCGTCTTCGTCCTGATAGCCCTGCATCAGGCCCGCCGGCCGGTCGGCGCCAAGCAGCAGCGTCACCTCGCCCTCTTTCGCGACGTGGCCATCGATATCGGTGATCTGCACGTGGTAGCCGGGCAGCGGGCGGCCCATCGAGCCGACCTTGACCTTCTGCCCCGGCGAGTTGCCGGCAAGTGCGGTGGTTTCGGTCTGCCCGTAGCCGTCGCGGATGGTCAGTCCCCAGGCTGCACGGACCTGGTCGATCACTTCGGGATTGAGCGGTTCGCCCGCCCCGCAGACCTCGCGCAGGCTGACCTCGACGTCCGCCAGCTTCTCCTGGATGAACAGCCGCCACACCGTCGGCGGCGCACACAGCGTGGTGACACCGCAGCGGCCGATCGTCGCGAGCAGCCCCTTGGCATCGAAGCGCGGCTGATTGACCACGAACACGGTGGCACCGGCGTTCCAGGGCGCAAACAGGCAGCTCCAGGCGTGCTTGGCCCAGCCCGGCGAGGAAATGTTCAGATGGATGTCGCCAGGCTGCAGCCCGAGCCAGTACATGGTCGACAATGCGCCAACCGGATAGCTGCGCTGGCTATGGCGGACGAGTTTCGGTTTCGCCGTGGTGCCCGATGTGAAATAGAGCAGCATCGGCTCGTCAGCGCTGGTCGGTCCGTCCGGCGTGAACGTCTCGGGGCAATTGACCACCTCCTCGAAGGCAATCCATCCATCCTGCGGGGCGCCTGCCTCGACCACGATGCGGATCAGTCTGTCCGCGCCCAGCCTGTCAAATTTCGCGACCTGGTCCTGCGTCGCCACCACCGCTTTCGCGTGGCCCCGATCGAGGCGATCCTTCAATTCATCCGGCGTCAACAGCGTGGTCGCCGGGATCACGACGATGCCGAGCTTCATCGCCGCCAGCATGGTCTCCCACAGCGGCACCACATTGCCGAGCAGCAGCAGGAGATGATCGCCACGCTTCAAGCCCTGCGTCCGCAGGAAATTGGCCACCTGGTTGGAACGGCGCGACAATGTGGCGAAGGAGAGTCTTGTGTCCCTGCCGTTGCCGGTGTCGACGATCCACAGCGCGGCGCGATCGCGGCTCGCCAGATTGCCGGCGAGTTCCGCGTCGAACCAGTCGAGCGCCCAGTTGAACGGCGCCGGATCCGGCCAGCGGAAGCCTTTTATCGCCGCATCGTAGTCGCTGCGATGCTCGAGCAGAAAGGCGCGTGCTTCCTGGAATGTGGTCATCGCTCTGTCCCCCGACTGTGGCCCTGGTTATTTTGCTGCGAGATGGCGCACGTGCTGAATGATCCCTGAGAAATCCACATCGCCGGAGCCTTCGGAAGCGAACGCCTGATAGATCTCCTGTGCGTGCTTGCCGAGCGGCGTGGCCGCGCCCGCGGCCTTGGCGGCGTCCTGCGCCAGCGAGAGGTCTTTCACCATCAGCGCCGAGGCGAAACCGGGTTTGTAGTCGTTGTTGGCCGGGGAGGTCGGCACCGGGCCCGGCACCGGACAATAGGAGGTCAGCGCCCAGCATTGCCCCGAGGAGGTCGAGGCGACGTCGAACAGCGCCTGATGCGACAGCCCGAGTTTTTCGGCGAGCGAAAAGGCCTCGCTGACCGCGATCATCGATATCCCCAGAATCATGTTGTTGCAGATCTTGGCCGCCTGCCCCGCGCCGCCGCCGCCGCAATGCACGATCTTCCTGCCCATCTTCTCCAGCACCGGCTTTGCCGCCGCGAACGCCTCTTCCTCGCCGCCGCACATGAACGTCAGCGTCGCGCCCCGGGCGCCGCCGGTGCCGCCGGACACCGGCGCGTCGATGGAGGCAACACCGTGCCTTGCGGCGAACTCATGCGCCTGCTTGGCGCTTTCGACATCGATGGTCGAGCAATCGATGATCAAAGTGCCGTTGCCCATGGCGGGGACGATGTCGGTCCAGACCGACAGCACATGCCTGCCGGCCGGCAGCATGGTGATAACCACTTCGGCGCCCTTGACGGAGGCGACTGCGCTCTCGGCGATCGCCGCGCCATCACTTTCCGCCTGATTGCGCGAGGCCGCCACGAGATCAAAAGCGACCACCTTGTGGCCGGCCTTGACCAGATTGGCCGCCATCGGGACGCCCATGTTGCCGAGGCCGATGAATGCGATCGTTGCCATCCTTATTCCTCCGCTTGCCGCACGTTTCTATTCCGCCAATCGGCTTTGTTTGGCTCTGCTTTTTGGCGCCATTTTATTGGTCGAAGACCAGTTCGTCGGCGCCGATCTCCGCGAAATAAGGCGCCAGCATCTCCGGCGTCACGTCTTCGATCCGCGGAGGCGACCATGTCGGGTTGCGGTCCTTGTCGATGACCGCAGCACGGACGCCCTCGCGGAAATCGTCGCTGGCGAACACTTCGAGCGCGGCACGATACTCCCGCACCAGACATTGTTCCAGTGACGCCGCAGAGCGCGCCATCCGCAGCAGCTTCAGCGTCACCACCATGCCGCGCGGCGATTTCTCGGCCAAGGTCTTGAGCGTCGCCTGCGCCAGTTCCGAACCGTCGCGCCGCAGCGCCGCAACGATATCTTCCATCCGGTCATGGGCAAACCAGGCATCGATCTGCGGCTCGATCGCGGCCACCGGGCCCGATGTTTCGCCGGTCGCAAACCCGGCGATCACCGCCTGTATCTCGCTGGACAACGTCCCAGGCCGGATCCGGGTCAGAACCTCGCGCAAGGCGCCGAGCTGCGCCGACGGCACAACCGCGTCGGCAAACCCGGCATGGATCGCATCGGGCCCGTTCATGGTCTGACCGGTCAGTCCGAAATAGCTGCCGATCTCGCCCGGCGCATGCGACAACAGCCAGGTGCCGCCCACGTCCGGAAAGAAGCCGAGACCGACCTCGGGCATCGCCAGTCTGGTGCGCTCGGTGACGACGCGATGCCGGCCATGCGCCGACAGCCCGACGCCGCCGCCCATCACGATGCCGTCCATGAACGCGACATAGGGCTTGACGAATTTGGCGATGCGGGCATTGAGAACGTACTCTTCCCGCCACAAGACCTTGCCGAGGTCGCCTTTGACCTTCGCGCTTTCATAGAGCGCGCGGATATCGCCGCCGGCGCACAGACCACGCTCGCCGGCGCCTTCGAGCACGATCAAGGCGACGGCCGGATCGGCCTCGAAGGCATCGAGCGCGGTCTCGATCTCGCGAAACATCTCGAGCGTCACGGCATTGATGGCCTTCGGCCGGTTCAGCCGGATGATGCCGGCGGAACCTTCGCGCCGTGCGATCAGGTCGGGCTCGGGAAGCGGCGCGTTCATCGCGCGCCCTCGATCAGCTTGCGCGCCACGATCAGCCGCATGATCTCGTTGGTGCCTTCGAGGATCTGGTGCACGCGCAGATCGCGCACGATCTTCTCGATGCCGTATTCGCTGAGATAGCCGTAGCCGCCATGGAGTTGCAGCGCCTGATTGGCGACCTCGAACCCGACATCGGTGCCAAATCGCTTGGCCATCGCGCACAGCATCGTCGCGTCGGGATCCTTGCGGTCGAGTGCCGCGGCGGCCCGCCAGACGAAGGTGCGGGCGGCCTCCAGTTCGATCGCCATGTCGGCGATGCGAAACTGCAGCGCCTGGAATTCATCGAGGCGTTTGCCGAAGGCCTTGCGGTCCCTCATATAGGAAAGCGCCTTGTCCAGCGCGCTCTGCGCGCCGCCGAGCGAGCAGGCCGCGATATTGATGCGGCCGCCGTCGAGCCCGGCCATCGCGATCTTGAAGCCGATGCCCTCCTCGCCGAGCAGATTGGCGATCGGGACCCGGGCATTCTCGAAGATCACGGCGCGGGTCGGCTGTGCATTCCAGCCCATCTTGCGTTCGTTGGCGCCGAGCGAAAGTCCCGGCGTATCGCCCTCGACCACCAGGGTCGAGATGCCGCCAGGCCCCTCGTCACCGGTCCTGACCATCACGACATAGAGATCGCCAGCCCCGGCACCGGAAATGAACTGCTTCTGGCCGTTCAGCACATAATGATCACCATCGCGCACCGCGCGGGTGCGCAGCGCCGCCGCGTCCGATCCCGAGCCCGGCTCGGTCAGGCAGTAGCTTGCCAGTAGCTCCATGGTACAGAGTCCTGGCAGCCACCTCTCGCGTTGCGCCTCACTGCCATAGGCATCGATCATCCACGACGCCATATTGTGGATCGAGATGAAGGCCGACACGGTCGGACAACCCTGGGCCAGCGCCTCGAAGATCAGCGCGGCATCGAATCGTGTCAGCGCCGATCCGCCGACATCGTCCCTGATATAGATGCCGCCGATGCCGAGTTTTGCCGCCTCGCGCATCACGTCGACCGGAAAATGCTTCTGCTCGTCCCAGCGGATCGCATGCGGCGCTATCTTCTCCGCGGCGAACTCCCGCGCCATGTCGCGAACCGCAATCTGGTCCTCGTTGAGAGCGAACTGATTCATTCAGACCGCCAGTCGGAGAGCAGTATCACGTGGCGGGCAAGGTCGGTGCCCGTGACCTTCGCTGTAAACCTGCGGTCGGCCGTGACGAGCTGGCCATCAATGGTTCGCGCCGCTTCGACATAGATCAGATCATAGATCGGATGCCGAAGGGCACAGGCATTTTCGAATGCACGTTCGATCAACTCGTCGATATCCATGAGTTCGGGTAGAAAGCGTGGTAGCGCATCTAGATGGGTCTTCGCCTCGTCAAGGGTAAGCATTCCCTGAATAGTCTTGCGAACAAGCGCATTGCCGACTTCGGTCATGATCAGGCGCGGGGCGACGATGTCCTTTGCAGTGCCGGAAAGCTCTTTCGCCACGTCGGACATGTCTTCAAGCACCAGCCATTTGATCGCCACGCTTGCGTCGACGACCAACGTCTTCACATCAAGCCTTCCCTGATTTCATCCAGCGTCAGGGAAGGTTGAATAACCCGGCACCGCGAGTGGAAATAGCGCGACACCGCGACGCGTTCTTCGGGCGTGAACTTCCCTTTACGCGCCAGGACCAACTCGACTTCCTGATCGAAGCTGCGTCCATTGCCGCGCGCCCGGCGCTCGAATGCCGCTTCCAGTTCGTCCATGCGGCTCGGTATCTCCGCCTGTGCCATCGCGCTTCTCCGCGGATCTATCCGCCCAACGCTACCTCAGTTCATCGTCGGAATCGAGAATTCCGCGCCTTCCTTGACGCCGGAGGGCCAGCGCGAGGTGACCGTCTTGGTCTTGGTGTAGAAGCGGATCGAATCGGGACCGTGCTGGTTGAGATCGCCGAAGCCGGATTTCTTCCAGCCGCCGAAGGTGTAGTAGGCGATCGGCACCGGGATCGGCACGTTGATGCCGACCATGCCGACATTGACCTTGGCAGCGAAGTCCCGCGCGGCGTCGCCGTCGCGGGTGAAGATCGCGACACCGTTGCCGTAATCATGGTCCGACGGCAGGGCAAGCGCCTCCTTGTAGTCGTGGGCGCGCACCACCGACAGCACCGGCCCAAAAATCTCTTCCTTGTAGATCCGCATGTCCTTGGTGACGTTGTCGAACAGGCAGCCTCCCATGTAGAAGCCGTTTTCGTAGCCCTGCATCTTGAAGCCGCGACCATCGACCGCCAGTGTCGCGCCTTCCTTGATGCCGATATCGACATAGTTCTTCACGCGCTCGACCGCTTCGCGAGTGACCAGCGGGCCGTAATCGGCCGACGGATCGATCGAGGTGCCGATCTTCAGGCTTTCCACCCGCGGGATCAGCTTTTCCATCAGCCGGTCGGCGGTGGTCTTGCCGACGGGGACCGCGACCGAGACCGCCATGCAGCGCTCGCCGGCCGAGCCATAGCCCGCGCCGATCAGGGCATCGACCGCCTGGTCCATGTCGGCGTCCGGCATCACGATGGCGTGGTTCTTGGCGCCGCCAAAGCACTGGCAGCGCTTGCCGGAAGCGGCCGCGCGCTCATAAATGTATTGCGCGATCGGCGACGAGCCGACGAAGCCGATGGCCTTGATGTCGGGGTCGTCGAGGATGGCGTCGACGGCTTCCTTGTCGCCATTGACGACGTTGAGGATGCCCGCCGGCAGGCCGGCCTCGATCATCAGTTGCGCCAGCATCATCGGCACGCCGGGATCGCGCTCCGACGGTTTCAGGATGAACGCGTTACCGCAGGCGATCGCCGGCGCGAATTTCCACATCGGGATCATCGCCGGGAAATTGAACGGGGTGATGCCGGCGACCACACCGAGCGGCTGGCGCAGCGAATAGATGTCGATGCCGGGTCCGGCGCCTTCGGTATATTCGCCCTTCATCAGATGCGGAATGCCGATGGCGAATTCCACCACTTCGAGCCCGCGCTGGATGTCGCCCTTGGCATCGGGAATGGTCTTGCCGTGCTCGCGCGCCAGACATTCGGCGAGCTTGTCATAGTCGCGCTGGGCGAGTTCGAGGAACTTCATCATGACCCGGGCCCGCCGTTGCGGGTTGGTGGCCGCCCAATCGACCTGCGCCGCCCTGGCATTTTCCACGGCCGCACGTAGTTCCGCTTTCGACGCCAGCGCCACCTTGGCCTGCACCTCGCCGGTCATCGGCTCGAAAACGTCCGCTGTCCGCCCCGACGTCCCCTCGACCTCCCGGCCGCCGATAAAATGACCAATTGAGCGCATGTGTTCCTCCACGAGACAGGGGGTTGCCGATTTTGGCCGGCATCTTGCAGTCTTTCCGGCGTTTGGGAAGGGCGTTCGCGCGCGGCGGTTTTGCGAAAATGCCGGGGTTTCGCCCCCGCCCCCGGACCTACGACCAATGTCGAAGGCGGTTTTCGCGCAACATCGTCACGGCTTCGCGGCCGGCACCGTTCTGCCTGCCGGTTTCCTGCCGATTTTCGTGTCCGTTTTCCCGGTGGCTTTCTTCGCCGCCGCCTTCTCGGCCCCCGGCTTCGCCGCGGCACGACCCAGGACCGCCTCGCGTCCGGCGGCAAGGATCTCATCGGAGAACTCGCCATTACCGGCGATGCGGGCCATCACCAGCGTTCCCATCATGGTGGCGAGCGCCGCAGTCGCCTGCTTGCGCGCCGCCTTGGGCGGCTGGTCGGGAATCTGGTCGGCGATCATGCCGATCATCTCGTCCAGCTTGCCCGCGAAGGCCTTCCGGGTCCTCGGACTTTCGCGGGCCACTTCCGCGCCCAGCGAAGCCACGACGCAGCCATGCCCCGGGTTGTCGCGATGCAGCGCCGTGAGATAGGTGTCCACGATCAGCGCCAGCCGTTTTTCCGGCGGGGTGTCTTCGGCCATCTTGCGCCAATGCTGGCCGGAGCGATCGACCGCATAGGCGAACGCCTCGCTGAGCAGCGCATCACGGGAGTCGAAATGCGCGTAGAAGCCGCCATGGGTGAGCCCGGCCTCCCTCATCAGGTCGGCGACGCCGACGCCATGGGCGCCCCGCTCGCGCAGCCGCACCGAGGCCTTCCGCACGATTCGGGCGTGGGTTTCCTGCTTGTGTTCCCTGGAATAGCGCATCAATCATCCTATGACATGTTTGTGGTCATATAATAACATTTTCTCGAGGAAAAGCCGTCTCTATTTCGTTACCGTGCCGTAAGGTGAGGACGGCCTTGTCCCGCGGCCCTTGACAAGAGGCGCCCCCGGCCGGGAAGTGACTCGCCTCGAGGTCAAGGGAAGCGGCGAGACGATCCATGCACATGCTCAACCCCCATTGTGGCGTCGACCGCGATCAGCGCGGTGTCGTCCGGCTGACGATCTGCAACGGCGGCTCGCTCAATATCCTGGGCTCGGTCGTCAT
>NZ_JBAURI010000590.1:0-7825 GCF_049581145.1 Bradyrhizobium sp. | reverse complement strand
GGCGGCTTCCGCGGACGCGGCGTCGGAGACGTCGCAGATCACGGCGGTACCCTGGATCTCGGCGGCGACCTGCTCGGCAAGCTTGGCGTTGAGATCGCACACCGCGACCTTGGCGCCCCGGGCGGCGAGCGCGCGGGCGGTCGCGGCCCCCAGTCCCGATGCACCGCCGGTGACGATCGCGGCCATATCCTTCAACTGCATGATGTTCTCCTCCGAGATCTAGGTCAGCGTGAATACCTTGGCCGGCGGCGCCGGCGCGTAGAGCGCATCGATCAGCGCCTTGCGATGATCGAGCACCGCGCGCTGGTTGATCGAGCCCTTGTCGGTGACCTCGCCGCGGTCGATCGACAGTGCCGTGTCGATCAGGACGGCGCGGGTGATCCTGGTCGACGAGCCCGTCGAGGTCGAGAGGAATTTTTCGAAGCGCTCACGGAAGGCGTCGCGGATCAGCTCATCGGCCGCGGTCGCCGGGAGATTGTCGTGCGGCAGCGTCGGATTGATCAGCCGGCAGCCGTCGAGATCGAGCAGCACCAGCGCCGAGACCTCGTCGCGGTTGATGCCGGCGATCACGACGTCGCGCACCAGCGGCGCGCAGGCCGCGATGAAGCGCGCGCGCAGCGGACCGACGCTGACCCAGGTGCCGCTCGCCAGCTTGAAATCTTCCGCGATGCGGCCGTCGAAATCGAAGCCGGCATCGAGATCGGCGGGATCGGCAGGCTTGATGGCGTCGCCGAATTTATAAAAGCCTTCCTCGTCGAAGGCGGCCTTGGTCAACTCCGGCTGACGCCAGTAGCCGGGCGTAACGTTCGGCCCCCTGGCGCGCACCTCGAGCTTGCCGTTGTTCGGCACCAGCTTGGCGTCGTTGCCGGGCACCGGCAGCCCGATATGGCCGGAGCGGCTGCTGCGGGGATTGACCGACATGAAGAACGGCCCGCTCTCGGTCGCGCCAAGACCCGTCAGCATCGGAACGCGAGTGCCGGTCTCGCGGACGGACAATTCATCGAGTCCGGTCCAGATGTGGGGCGCCAGCGCCGCGCCCGAGAAAAACATCGCCTGCAGGCGGCCGAAGAAGCGTGTCCGCAGTACGGCATCGTCGCGCAGATACGGCAAGAGCGACTCATAGCCCTTCGGCACATTGAAATAGACCGTCGGCGACACCTCGCGCAGATTGCGCACGGTTTCCTCGATGCCGCCGGGCATCGGCTTGCCCTGGTCGAGATACATCGAGCCGCCATTATAGAGCACCAGCCCGATATTGTGGTTGCCGCCGAAGGTGTGGTTCCAGGGCAGCCAGTCGACGATGACCGGCGGTTCGTCTTTCAGGAACGCCAGCGTCTCACGGATCATGACCTGGTTGGCGCAGATCATGCGCTGGGTATTGATCACCGCCTTGGGATTGCCGGTGGAGCCCGAGGTGAGCAGGAATTTCGCGATGGTGTCGGGACCGATCGTCTCATGCACCGCATCGAGACCGGTATGAAGCGGTGTCGCCATCAGATCGGCGAGCAGCATGACGTCGCGCCCGGCCACCGCGCCGTAGGCTGCGGCGATCTCGATACCGACAGGCACATTGGCGGTCAGCGCGTCCGAGAACTTGTCGGCATCGTCGGCGAAGACGAGCCCGGGCGTCAGCAGCTTCATCAGATAGGCAAGCTTGCCAAAATCCTTCGAGACCAGCGAGTAGGCCGGCGACACCGGGCAGAACGGAATCCCCGCATAGAGCGCGCCGAACGCCATCAGCGCATGGTCGATCGAATTGCCGGACAGGATCAGAACCGGCCGCTCGGCCGAAAGGCCGCGCGCCAGCAGCGCGGACGCGATATGCCGGCTGGAGGCCAACAGCTCCGCGTAGCTGATCTGCCGCCAACCTCGGCCGCCCTCGCGCTCGGCCATGAAGATGCGATCTGGTGCTGCGGCCGCCCAATGATGCAGGCGATCGGTCAGGCGGGGCGGATAGTCGCCGAGCGGACGCTTCGGGCGCAGATAGATCGTGCCACTGGCCTTGCGCTCGATGGTCACGGCGGGGTCGCTGAACGAAATCGCACGCAGCGGGTGGGCGCTGCCGGCGCGGGCCAGCGCCTCGCTTTGTTCCACGGCCGTCACGATGTCGGCTGGCGCGCTCATGTCAGGTCGGTTTCACCTTCGCGGTCTTGCGCTCGAGAAAGTCCCTGATCCGCCGCTTGGCCTCCTTGTCGCTCTGCGCCACGGTCGCCATCAGCGACTCCATCAACAGGCCGGTCTGCGGATTGGCCTCCGCGATCATCGGCAATGCCTGCAGCACGGCGAAATTGGTCAAGGGCGCATTGGCCGCGATGCGCTCGGCCAGTTCCATGGCCTTCGGCAGCGCGCCACCGGCCTCGGTGAGATATTGCGCGAATCCGTAAGCCGAGCCTTCGGTCGCAGAATACACCCGCCCGGTCAGCATCATATCGGTCATTCGGGCGACGCCGATCAGCCGCGGCAGCCGCACCGATCCGCCGCCGCCGACGAAAATGCCGCGCTGGCCCTCGGGCAGCGCGAAATAGGCCGATGGCTCGGCGACGCGGATATGCGCGGCGCAGGCAAGCTCAAGGCCGCCGCCGATCACCGCGCCCTTCAGCGCGGCGATCACGGGCACGCGGCTATACTGGATGCGGTCGAACACCCGGTGCCACATCTGCGAATGCCGCAGCCCCTCGGTGGCATCGTGCTCGGTCAGTTCGGACAGATCAAGGCCGGACGAGAAATGCTCGCCGATGCCATGGATGACGACCGCGCCGACGTCGTCGGCCAGATTGGCAAAGCAATCACCGAGGCTGAGGATGATGCCGTCATTGAGTGCGTTGCGCTTGGCCGGACGGTTCAGGCCGACGGTCAGGACCGCCGCCTGCCGCTCGATCCGAAGCAGCGCGGATGGATCCGCGGTTGCGGCGCTGACGGCGTTTCCCATGGGTCCGTTATGTCCTGCTTGGAATAGTTATATTCTATAACGAATTGAAGTGGAGTCAATGTCGTCGCGCTCCAGAGGGCAATCCAAATCATGGCTTGCTGCAAATTCACGGATGGATGAGTTCACGGTATAGCGGCAGTGCCGCGCGAGTCTCCCCTCTCGAAGCGAACACCGATTTCTCCCTCCCTCGGGCAGCGCCCCTCCCTCGGCAGCGGATGGTGGGCAGAGTGGAAGAACACACTGGGAGCAGTGGAGAGAGCGCTCTGCATCGAGGCAGGCAGTTCCACCGCAGCCGTCCTCCAGGAGCGGGTAAGAGAGCCGACGGTCACAGCACCTGATGCACGTCGATGACGACGCGGTCGGCGTGGCGGGCGGCGGAGGCTATGAAGATGTGCTGCATCAGCCAGCGATATTTCTCGGCTCCGGTTTCGAACCGCGGCACGGTGCGGAAATAGATCAGGTTCGGGTCGACCGGCTCGCCGCGCTTCAGTTTCTGCAGCAGATCGAGCGGCCCGAAGCGGATGCCGCGGTTCTCGACATAGACCACCGCGCCGTCATCGGTCTCGAAGGCGTATTTCGCCTCGAGATCGATCAGCTCGTCGGGTCGGATGATCTGGAAGTCGGCGCCGAAGGCGCAGACCTGGCCGTTGATGTCGGGCCCGCGCACCGCGCCGCCGACGATCGGGATGATACGGCGGACGCCGTAACCGGTATCGCCGGCGCTGGTCACCGGGCCGATATGGGCGGTGATGGTGAAGACATATCTGGTTTGCAGCAAGGGTTGCATCAGTGTGCCATCATGCGTTGCGGCAGCCAGGTTGCCAGCAGTGGAAACGTGATCAAAATCACCAGCCGCACCAGGTCGGTGGCCACGAACGGGATGACCCCCTTGAAGATCGTGGTGAAGGAGACGTCCTTCACCACGCTCTTGATCACGAACACGTTCATGCCGACCGGCGGATGGATCAGGCCGAGCTCCACCGTCATCACGATGATGACGCCGAACCAGATCGGATCGAAGCCCAGATGCATGACCACCGGAAAGATGATCGGCACGGTGAGGATGATCATGGCCATCGCGTCCATCAGGCAGCCGAGCACCAGATACATCAGCATGATCACGGCGAGCACGCCATAGCTGCCGAGCCCGAGACCGGTCAGGAACTCCGTCACCTTCTGCGGGGTCTGCGTCACCGTGAGGAAATAGCCGAAGATCAGCGCGCCGATCAGCACGGTGAAGACCGCGGCCGCGGTGCGCGTCGCCTGTAACAGCGACGTCAGGATCTTCTCGCGGTCGAGCCGCCCGGTGACGACGCCGATCAGGAACGCGCCGGTGGCGCCGACGCCGCCGGCTTCGGTCGGCGTGAAGCGCGGCAGGAACGGCAAGCCATAGAGCCCCCCGATCACGAACACGAACAGCAGCACCGGCGCCCAGATCTCCCGCAGGCCCGCAAAACGCTCGCACCAGGGCAGCGGCGGTGCCTTGGGCAGGAAGCCCGGCCGCAGCAAGCCGATCGCCCCGATCGTGACCATGTACATCGTCATCGCCAACAGGCCCGGAATGATGCCGGCGATGAACAGCTTGCCGATGTCCTGCTCGGTGATGATGCCGTAGACCGCGAGCACAGTCGAGGGCGGAAGCATCGCGCCCAGGGTGCCGCCGGCCGCGATCACGCCGGTGGCAAAGGATTGCGGATAGCCGAAGCGGCGCATTTCCGGATAGGCCACCGCCGAGAAGGTCGCGGCGGTCGCGACCGACGAGCCGCAGATCGCGGCAAACCCGCCGCAGGCCGCAACCGTGGCTATGCCGAGGCCGCCGCGCAAGTGCCCGACAAAGCCGTTGGCGGCGCGGAATAGGTCGCGGCTCATGCCGGAATTGCTGACCAGGGTTCCCATCAGCAGAAACATCGGGATGACGCCGAAGGTGTAGTCGGTCACCGTGCGCATCGAGGTCTGGCCGACCAGTTTAAGCGCGGGCGTGAAGCCGACGAGGTAACCGAAGCCGGAGACGCCGACGAGGCCCATCGCCATGCCGACCGGCACACGCAGCAGCATCAGCCCGAACAGCGAGACGAAGCCCAGGATGGCGACGGCATTGGTGCTCATGACCCGCTACTCCGTGCCCTTGACCCTGGGATCATGCATCTCCTCGGGATGGAAGATCAGCCGGTAGGTACGGATCGCGATCAACAGCACCGCGGAGACATCGCCGACCCAGGCCACCGCGAAGAACGGCCACACCGGCATGTGCATGTCGAAGGTCAGCACGTGGTCGTTATAGGTGCCACGTACCTTGTCGAACAAGGTCCAGGTCTGCACCGTCACCACGAACAAAAGCACCAGGGTCGCGAACACGTCGATCAGGCGCTGATCGCGCGGCGAGACGTTGCCCCAGACCAGATCGACCGTGATGTGGGTGCCGCGATAGCTGGTCGCGGCGATTCCCCAAAAGATCAGGATGCCGAGCAGCATGCGCCCGATGTCGAAAGAATCCGGGATCGAATAGTTCAGCGTGTTGCGCAGCACGACCGAAAGAAAGATGTCGAGTGCGACGATGCCGACGAAGCCGGCGGCGATCCATTCAATTCCGTCGATGAAACGATCCATCGAAGCGCGCTTCATATCAACCTCACGCCTACGCTTGAATTTTCCGTTCAATTGTGACCGCTGCCGGCAAGCAAACGGCGGCAGGAATCCCGCCGCCGCTGCGACATCCGTGATCAGCGCCTATTGCGTCAAGGCGTTGTACTTGGCGAGCGAGGCCTTCAATTCCGTCATGGCAGCATCCGGATCGACGCCGGCCTTCCTGACGCCGTCGGCCCAGGTCTTGAACAAGGGGTCGGCCGCCTGCTTCCATAGCGCAGTCTGTTCCGGCGTCAGCTTGTAGACGTCCTGACCGGGCTCAGCCCTGATCTTGTCGATGCCGGCATCCTCGAACTTGCCCCAGGGTTCGCCGACGCGCCCGGCGGCCTCGGTATTGCAATTGTCGTCGATCGCCTTCTTCTGATGGTCGGACATCTCATTGTAGACGTCCTTGTTCATCACGAAGACGAAGGTGGTGACATAGAGCGGCGCATCCATGTGGTACTTGGTCACCTTGTCGACGCCGAACAGCACCAGCGAGCCTGCCGGGAAGGTGACGCCGTCGGCGACGCCGCGCTCGATGATGTCGCGCACTTCCGGCGCCGAAGACTGCACATTGGTGCCGCCGAGCAGCGTGACGAAATTCGCGATCGTGGCGTCGGCGGGACGAATCTTCATGCCCTTGACGTCCTCGGGCACCACGATCTTCTTGCTGCGTGTGTGAAAGGACGAGGGCGTGTGGATGAAGGCGAGGCAGAACTTGACGTCCTTCATCTCCGTGCCGGCATATTTCCGGTACCAGGCGTCAAGCCCCTCCGAGCCGCCCTTGGCGTCCGACATCAGGAAGGGCAGTTCGCCGGCGGCGATGATCGGAAAACGGCCGGGCTGATAGCCGGGATTGACATAGGTGACGTCGGCGATGCCGTCGCGCGCCATGTCGTAATGATCGAACGCCTTGCCGAGCTGCTGGGCGGGAAAGATCTGCGATTTGATGGTGCCGCCGGATTCCTTTTCGACCGCCGCAGCCCAATCCTCCAGCGCTTTCTGCAGCGGATGCGAGGCCGGTACCCAGTGCGAAATCTTCAGATTGAAGGTCTTTTCCTGCGCGCCCGCAGGTGTCACGGCGGCGGCCAACAGCAGCGCCAGCAACATCTTCCTCATCGGCATCGTCTCCCTCAGGCGGGCTTTGATGGCCCTTTGCAGTTATTGTTATATGATATAATTATCATTGCAAGCCCGCGGCAGCGCCCGCGAAGCCTCATGCTTGAAGCCTATCGCATCGGGAGGAGCAAGTATTGCGGACAAAAGTCGCAATCATCGGCGCAGGTCCGGCGGGATTGCTGCTCGGCCAATTGCTCCGAACCTACGGAATCGACAACATCATCCTGGAAAGGCACACGGCGGATTATGTGCTCGGCCGTATCCGTGCCGGCCTGCTCGAGGAAGGGACCGTCGGCTTGCTCGACGAGGCCGGTGCCGGCGGCCGTGCCCATCGCGAGGGCCTTGTGCATGACGGCATCGAGCTGGCCTTCGGCGGCGACCGTCACCGGATCGACATGAAAGCCCTCACCGGCAAGACCGTGATGATCTATGGCCAGACCGAGGTAACGCTCGACCTGATGAACGCGCGCAAGGCGGCCGGGCTGACCACGGTCTATGAGGCGGCCGACGTCACGCCGCATGATTTCGATACCGATCATCCCCGCGTCAGCTATGTCAAGGACGGCCTCACGCACGGGATCGCCTGCGACTTCATCGCCGGCTGCGACGGCTTTCATGGCGTCAGCCGTGCCAGCGTCACGCCGCAGGCGATCGAGACGTTCGAGCGGGTCTATCCGTTCGGCTGGCTCGGCATCCTGTCGGAGACGCCGCCGGTCAGCCATGAATTGATCTATTCGAACCATGCCCGTGGCTTCGCGCTCTGCACCATGCGCTCGACCCACCGCAGCCGCTATTACCTGCAATGTTCGCTCGACGATCATGTCCAGCAATGGCCGGACGAGCGGTTCTGGGATGAACTGAAGCGGCGGCTCGATCCCCGCGCGGTCGACGACCTCGTCACCGGGCCGTCGATCGAAAAGAGCATCGCGCCGCTGCGCAGCTTCGTCGCCGAGCCGATGCGGTTCGGACGGATGTTCCTCGCCGGCGATGCCGCCCATATCGTGCCGCCCACCGGCGCCAAGGGGCTCAATCTCGCCGCCAGCGACGTGCACTATCTCAGCACCGCACTGCGCGAATTCTACGACGAAAAATCCGCCGCCGGCATCGACCATTATTCGGCGAAGGCGCTGACCCGGGTCTGGAAAGCGGTGC
>NZ_JBAURI010000589.1:0-1644 GCF_049581145.1 Bradyrhizobium sp. | reverse complement strand
CCCATATAAAGTGTGATGTGCGTTAGCCATAACTAATTTTGCCACACTATACATTAAGTTATATTGATCTATTTTCCAGAACATATAATGAGAATAAGGTTCTATAACAGGTAAAAATTTAAAAATTATTGAATCAATACTATTTATAGTAAGGATTGACATTTCTTTGACATTTTTTGTCTTAGTTTTGGCAGCCTGCAACATCTTTGATTGCTGCGTTGCACTATTGCGCAGGCCAGCCTTAATGCCAGGCCGAGATAAAGAAGCAGAGCAGTACGGCGCGACCTGCTCCAGCAGTAAATTTTCTGTACTGACAGGGTCCACTGGAGCCAGTCTGGCCGCAGCACTAAAAATATCTAGGCGAAGCATTTTTGCTCAGCCTTCCTTAGTTTTATTAATATAGTAAGTTTTAATATTGAGAGAATTAAAAAATTTCTCTAACATAGAGAAAAAATGAGCGTTATATTTATTTTTAAGCTGGAGCAATAATAAAGTAGGTATTAACCAAATTGAACCTTTATCCGAATTTCTTAACCTTAAATGTAAGGTACCATCACCGTTAATAAACCCTATAATAAAAAGTATTGAAGGGGTCGTAAAATTATCAGTATATACAGGTAGCTCAATACCCTTTATGGTACTGAAATTTATACTAAATAAACTTAATTGATCCGATAAAGATAATTTACGATTTACTCCATCTAATGAAATATCATAAACAATGTGTGTAGCTAGACATAGATCAAACAAATAATTGTAGCTAGGCCTGCGCAGCGCGCAGCAGGCAGGGTGGTGTTACTTTTAATTTATTAGAAGTAAGACGTCTTATATCCGATAGTTTTTGGAAAGCAATATATTTTTCACCGTAAATACTGTTAAAATATTTAGCATAGTTATTAAGTATTGTTTCCCAACTTTCACTTGCTAAACGTATAACTAATTTTTCATGTTTATTTATAGTTAAGCTCAATGTTCCTGATCGTCCTAACACATGTCAGAGAGTTAAAAAAAATTCTAAACTTTCTGTTGATAAATTTTGGTTAAGAGCAAATACAGGTGTAAAACTCTTTCCCCTAATTCGACAGGAAACATGGCCCTCAGCCTGAAAGAAACCATTTGCTACTAGACGAAATTCTTCAGGATTAAAATTTTCAGGTAATTTAAATTTATCCTTACACTGTTTTAAATGTTCACGTGCTGAAGAAATAGATAAAGTTTTTTTATCGTTTAAATTTAAGATGGTAAAATTTGAAATTAGAATAGAGTTTAAATTAAGAAATACTATCTCAATATTACCTTCTAGCCTTTATTGACTATATCTTTTGTTAAATTTTTATAATTAACTATTTTACGTGTAGTCGATGGAGTTTTTTAACCAAGGGTCTAGCTAGAAGCCACAAGCAATTTATATGCCCGCCTAACGCTGCAGCCTGACCTAGGCAAGGCTGCATAACATGAGAGACAGGCCTGTGGCGTATGCCGCTGCTGCACTATCACCTTTTATTCCAGCTAAAGCTGGTGTAAGTTGGCTCTGGGTACACAGTACGCGGGAAAAGGGAAATTGCAAAGCGGGAAAGGCTATGCTCTATGGTTATACAGCTGCGCAACTTCTCTGCTTCTCTGATATGCGGGGCGGCGTTAGCT
>NZ_JBAURI010000588.1:0-5200 GCF_049581145.1 Bradyrhizobium sp. | reverse complement strand
CCAGACGGCGCTCGCTTGCCCGGAACGACATCGCGTGATCCGTCATCGCGAGGCGCGTGTTCGCGTATGCGCCGAAGCAATCCGGAGTCCCGCGTTCGACCCTGGATTGCCTCGCCTCGCTCGCAATGACGAGAGGAAACATTTGTCGTCGTCGCTGAAGGCTTGAGGAACATGCATCCGCGTTCCGCACGCCCCTCGCGCCCGAGGTCTGTCCATCTCACCACCCTCAAAAACAACAGAGGGCGCAGGGAACGCCGGGCGCCGCCGCACCCATGGGCCATCTGCAAACAACAGCCGGCAGCCGCCACGGGTCTGGCCGCAACATCCGTCCTTCCCCGCGCAAGGGCTTAACGGGAGACAGGTTTCTTCACCAATCCGGCCGCAAGGCGAGGCGACCTGAGCTCACGTGCCTTCGAACTTGAACGACACGTTGAGCTTGGCCCGGTAGGCCTCGACTTTTCCCTTGGCGTCCAATTGCATGTCGAGTGTCACGACCTCGGCGACACGAAGATCCCGGAGTGTTTTTGCGGCCTGCTCGACCGCGTTGGCGGCGGCCTTTTCCCAGGACTCGCTGCTGGCACCGATCAGTTCAATGACCTTGTAGACGCTGTCGGACATCTCGTCCTCCTGTTCGGTATGAAGCAGGAAGCAGGTGCTCCCTGCCGGCGGCGAACTTAGCATCATGATCTCGATCCCAAAAGATCACGGTTTCGCGGCGGCAGCCGAGCGATGGCGGCGGCGCCGGGCGATGAACTGCTCCCCACCTCATCGGTTTGCGAAGTTCTGGCAGGACCAGGGCGAGCATCACGCCAGCATCGTCGAGGTCAAGCGCAACCCCTTCGGGATGCCGCCACGGCGCACACGCCTAGCGCGATTACTGGTTGAGTAGTGGAACGATCCGCTCGCAACGGCATACACACGCAATGCGCGATTGTTTCTGGCTGTATCCGACGCGCTACATCCCGGTCGATGGTGTCGTGATAGGGCCTATGCCAAATTTTTGTTGGTGGAGTTGATAGAGATGAAGCATCTTCTGATTGCCCTCGCGGTTTCGCTCGTGGGCGCTACAGCCGCTCAGGCGGCTGATCTCGCCGCGCGCACCTACACCAAAGCGCCGCCGCTTGCCGCGGCTTACGATTGGACTGGGTTTTATGTCGGCGGCAACGTCGGCTACGGCTGGGGTGAGAACACCGACCCCAGTTTGACGGTCGTCAATCCAGGGGGCGCGGGAAATATCGGCCCGTTCCTGACAACTGGACTCCCCGGATTCCCGAGCGGAAATCTGTTTCCGAACCTCAAGCCGTCTGGCGCCTTTGGCGGTGGACAGTTTGGTTATGACAAGCAATTCGGGACCTGGGTGCTCGGCGTTGTGACCGATATTCAGGCGTCCGATTTCAAGGCGAGCGGGCAGATTACCACGCCAACAGCGACGTGCTGCAACGTGAACGAGAGCCTGTCGGCGAAGACCGACTGGTTCGGCACGGCTCGTGCCAAGGCCGGCTTCGCTGCGAATGACTGGTTATTCTACGGCACCGGCGGTCTTGCCTATGGCGATGTCAAGAGCACCATTGGCTTTGCCTGTACGCCCGGCGGTGTCGCGTGCAGTGGCGTCGCTTTCGCCGGCAACACATCGGAGGTTCGGGTCGGCTGGGCCGCAGGTGCCGGTATCTCGAAGGCATGGGGTAACTGGAACGTTGGGGTCGAGTATCTCCATATCGATCTTGGCCGTTCGTCAGTGACTGCATTCTCTACCAACGGAGCCTTCACGACGACAACGATCGCAGAAAGCCAGCGATTCGCCGAAGACATGGTTCGACTGACCGTCAACTATAAATGGGGCGGTCCCGTCGTCGCCAGATATTGATTGATACGCGAGCCGCAAGGCAAAGAGTGATCGATCAAGTCAAAACCGAAGTGACTCCTCTCACCAGGCGAGACGCGGCCGATCAGGCCGCGCGGATGTTGCCGAGGAACCGATCGACGTCGGCGCGCAAGGTCGACGCCTGCTGGCTCAACTGATCGGCCGAGGCCAGCACGTCATTCGAGGCCGATCCGGTCTTTTCAGCCGCGTTGTTGACGGCTGCAATGTTGCTGGAGACCTGGCCCGTTCCGACGGCCGCTTCCTGCACGTTGCGGGCGATCTCGCGGGTCGCCGAGCCCTGCTGTTCGACCGCAGTCGAGATGGCCGACGTGATCTCGTTGATGGCGCCGATGGTGCGGCCAATGCCCTCGATCGCCTGCACCGCCTCCGTCGTCGCGTTCTGCATGGCGCCGACCTGCGCCGATATTTCGTCGGTCGCTTTCGCGGTCTGGCTGGCCAGCGATTTGACCTCATTGGCGACGACGGCAAAGCCCCTGCCCGCCTCGCCGGCGCGTGCCGCCTCGATCGTGGCGTTGAGCGCCAGAAGATTCGTCTGGCTGGCGATATCGCTGATCAGCCTGACGACGTCGCCGATCTTTTGCGCCGCCGCCGAAAGGCCCTGGACGGTGACGTTGGTGCGATTGGCTTCGGCGACCGCCTGGCCTGCGATTTCCGTCGATCCGGTGACCTGCCGGCCGATTTCCGACACCGAGGACGACAGTTCCTCGGTCGCGGCGGCAACGGTCTGCACATTGGCCGACGCCCGCTCGGCCACTGTTGCGACGGACGTCGCCTGATGGCTGACCTCGCTTGCGGTCGAGGACATGCTTTTCGAGGTGGCCTGCATCTTGGAGGCGGCGCCAGCCAGATTATCCAGCGACGCGCGAACGCCGCGTTCGAACTCGTCCGCCATCCGCACCAGAAGCTGTTTGCGCTCGGAGTCCGCGCGCGCCTTCAGGCCATCCTGCTCGCCGCGAAGCCGCTCGGCCTCGATCATGTTGTCCTTGAAGACCTGCACAGACTGCGCCATGGCTCCGACCTCGTCCCGGCGCTCGAGCGCGGGGATGGACGTCGATGTATCGCCCTGGGCGATGCTGCGCATCGCCATGATCATCGCATTGATCGGATTGACGATGCTGCGGCTGAGCAGGACAAACATGCCGCCGACCACGAGCAGCGCGAGGGCGACCATCGTCGCCATGTTGCGGGCCTGTTCCCAGAAGATCGCACTGACGTCGTCGAGATAGATGCCTGCGCCAATGACCCAGCCGAAGGGTTTGTAGCCAACCGAATAGGTGATTTTCGGGATCGGATCCCCGCCTGACGCGCGCGGAAAGCGGAAAGTCGTGAAGCCGCCGCCCTTGGGGGCGAGTTCGATCTGCTGGCGCACGAAAAAGACGCCATCGGAGTCCGCGACGTTGATCAGGTTCTTGCCCTCGACATTGGGATTCGGGTTCGATACCGCGACCCCCTGGGCATCGATGGCGTAGACATAGTCGTCCTTTCCGAAGCGCAGGCCATGCAGCAGCGCCTTGCCCCGCTCCATCGCGGCGGCCTCGGAAAGTCCGGCCTGGCGGGCCGCCTGGTGGTCGTAGTCGAGCGCCTCGCCGGCCACCCGGACGATATCCTGAAGCTTGGCTCTGCGATCTTCCATCAGATTGCTCCACAGCGCCGACAGGCCCAGGCCCGACACCGCGGCTATGCCCAGAATGGAAAGGCCAATCATCATCAAGAGCTTGTAGGAAATTCGGAGGTTGCCGAGCATCGCGCGCACCTGGTTGCCGAAAACGCCATTGGGTGGGAACCGGATCACTGCGGAGCGGTCCTGCGAGAATCATGGTTAGCGGAAATGAATGAAACAGCTGCTAACGCAGCCAAGGTGGCGCGTGACGGTGCAGCAGCCGCGCCTGTTCGAATCCGAAGTCGACCTAAGCACCAACCGAGCCAACACGCCGCCGCCGGATACCTCCGGCGCCGCGCTACGGTGACCGTCCAGTCAAGTCGCTGTGCCCATCGAGATCAATCAAGTGCAGCGTCACCGTAATTCGTCACCGTAATTCAGACAGCAGCACGCGAATTGGCACACCTCCGCCGAAGTGCTGACGGAGGCCGCCGAAGGTCGCGGCCTCCTCGCTTTCGCCGATGTCGCAATGAGGCAAGCATCGAGCCATGGGAAAGCCGCACCAATTCCGGAGCCTCGCCGCAAAGCGGTCAAGAAGCATGGAGCCGTTCGATGAAAGACGACAAAGCCAGCGAGGCCGTGCACCGGGCCTTACTCGCTCCTGCCATGTTTCCCGCTCGATCAAGAGGCAGTGAACCATCGTTTGGTCAATGTAGGGACGCGATTGCGGTGGACGATCGGGAAGTGGTCATCCCTCATATGGGCCGTCTTGGCGGTCGCGGAATATGGTAAGGCAACCAATGACAAAGGATCGTCAAGCGGCCCGCACAATGGGCTCCGCGGAAATGGGGCTGTTCTCCGAACAGGTGAAGGCCCGCGCGCAATGGCGGACGAAAGCACCATCGCTGGGTCTCGACGATGCCGGCGTGGATGATGACGGTGGCAACCTCTCTGGTGATGCCCGCGACCAAGGGTGCGAACGCCCCGTCGTCGCTCTTGATCACCCGCTGCTCGATCTCGTTCGCTGAAATCCTCTCGCCACTGGCCTGCGGGCTCAGGTCGTAGCCGCGATCTGCAAGCAGCTCCGGCAGGCGTGATAGTCGCAGGCATTGAATTTCCAGCCGGCATTCGCCTTTGCCGAATCCAGGGCCGGAGCTCGGTGAAGGACGGCGTCATCGTATTTCCCATGGCGGCGCCAAACACTTGTCCCGTTCCTGGGCAGGCAGAAGGTCGACCTTGAGGTCGCGCAATCCCGTGCCAGCGACGAACCTGGAGAAGCCGCAGCGCTCGTGCGGCTGCCAGCGCCGCGTCGTGACGGGTCTCCCGGGCAGGCGTGCCCGTCTGCATGCATCGGGCATGGGATGGTCCTTGCTAACAGAACGTGCCGCTGAAAATGCTCGGCATAAAACCATGCTGCGAAGGCAGCGGCGGCCCGTTCGCCCCGTGCTCGAAACAGCACCTTGCTGCCCTCCCGATACATCGGCGGCGGTGGCAGGGAAGATAGATTGTGCCGCCACGCGCGAATATCGGCAAGCAGATTTGGCTCGACGAGGCGCTGCGCCATGAACTCCAGGTGTAATTGAAGGAAGGCGCTCAGGACGTCCGTCCAGAAGCCGTCTGCCGCAGCGGCTCGCCGGGCCTCGATGTCTCGAAGCGTTTCGCGCCCTTCGTCACGGCGGAGCGCGCTGCATGCTCCACGCTCTTCCAGCCCAACTGGT
>NZ_JBAURI010000587.1:0-5204 GCF_049581145.1 Bradyrhizobium sp. | reverse complement strand
GTGCGGCACGCTGACGCCCGACGGCAACGCGCAGACATCGGTGCGGCCGGTCTTCTGCGCCAGCCGATAGGCCAGATAGGCATAATAGAAGGTCGAGAGGCACAGCATCAGGCCGAGCGCCGGCAGGATGCGGCCGAACACGACAGAGTCAGGCATCTTCAGCACGAACCGCAACAGACCCGTCAGCACCAGCATGTTGACCAGGATATTGGTGCCAAACCCGAAAAACGCGTTCCAGTCCCCCGGCGTCCACAGCACCGGCTTGAAACCGGGCCTCGCCGTCATTGTCGCGCTCGTGCTCATCATGATGCTCCCGCTAATGGATTATTTGACCGTCTCCGCTTGCATTGCCTTGAGAACCGCGGCCGAGTCGGCGACCCAGCCGAAGATGCCACCCTGGGCCTTGATCATTTTCAGGCCCATGTCGTGGAATTCGGGGAAATAGGAGGCGCAGCCATCGGAAATCACGACGCAGCGGTAGCCGCGGTCGTTGGCCTCGCGCACGGTGGTGTTGACGCAGACCTCGGTGGTCACGCCGCACACCAGGAGATTCTCGATGCCGTACTTCTGCAGTACGTCGCCGAACTCGGTGGCGTAGAACGCGCCCTTGCCGGGCTTGTCGATCACGATCTCGCTGTCGAGCGGATAGAGCTCGGCAATGATGTCATGGCCGGCTTCGCCGCGGATCAGGATCCGCCCCATCGGTCCGGGATCGCCGATGCGCAGACTGGGCGCGCCGCGCTCGATCTTGGCCGGCGGCGCATCCGACAGATCGGGCAGATGACCCTCGCGGGTATGAACGACCAGCATCCCCATTTTTCGCGCGGCAGCCAGCAGCGCGGCGATCGGCTTCACCGCGCGGGCCAGCTGGCCGACATCGTTGCCGAGGGTTTCGCCGAAGCCGCCGGGCTCCATGAAGTCGCGCTGCATGTCGATGATGACAAGCGCGGTGGTCGACCAGTCCAGCGCGATCGGTTCGGGCTCGGCGACGACGGTGCCGCTTGCTGCGGGTCTTGAGTTCAGCATGGTGTTGCGCGCCCCCTGGGCGAGAGAACTCTCAACCCCAGCGAAGCAAGCGCCATGCCATTGTGTACAATAGCGGCCGCCGACCCGGCGACAGAAAATCCGACGTCATTTCAGATGGTTAAACCTCCCAACTCATTCTGCTTATTCTCTGTGCGGAAGTTTTGTGACAGGGATTTGCTCATTCGTTGTGCGAGGATTGCATGCACGCGGCGCCGGCCGCTTTGAAAATGAGCCAAGGTTGCGAGGCTCTTGCGTCGCCCGTTTCAACATCAAAGTTGGCGGCGCGCGTCCGCGGCAGGCGCGCGGCGACACGCCACGTCGATCGCTCCGCGATCGCTCGATCGCGCGCGTTCAAACCCATGAAATTCCTTCACAACGGCCATGCGGGCGGACGCCAAAGGGCCAGCGATATTGACATTACCGGCACATGCTTTTCACTTGCAGAGGGCCGCCATCGCCGCGAGGGCGATTTCAGCCGTCAGCCCAAATGACTTTACGGAGTAACGAGATGACGCTGCTGCAGGTTGGGCTGGACGACAAATACCGGCTCGAGGCGAAGCGGATCTACCTCTCCGGCGTCCAGGCGCTGGTCCGGCTGCCCATGCTGCAGCGCGAACGCGACCGCGTGGCCGGGCTCAACACCGCGGGCTTCATCTCCGGCTATCGCGGCTCGCCGCTCGGCATGTACGACCACGCGCTGTGGCGCGCCAAATCCTTCCTGCAGAGCCAGGACATCGCCTTCGTGCCCGGCCTGAACGAGGATCTGGCGGCGACCGCTGTATGGGGCAGCCAGCAGGTCGGCCTGTTCCCCGGCGCAAAAGTCGATGGCGTGTTCGGCATCTGGTACGGCAAGGGACCTGGCGTCGATCGCTCGGTCGATGCGCTGAAGCACGCCAACTCGGCCGGCACCGCGCGCCATGGCGGCGTGCTGGCGCTGGCCGGCGACGATCACGGCTGCCAGTCCTCGACCTTGGCGCATCAGAGCGAACAGGTGTTCGCGGCCGCGCTGATGCCGATCATCAACCCGGCGACGTTGCAGGACTACCTCGATCTCGGGCTCTATGGCTTTGCGCTGTCGCGCTATTCGGGCTGCTGGGTCGGCTTCAAGGCGATCGGCGAGACGGTCGAGAGCTCAGCCTCGATTTATAGCGACCCCTCGCGCATCGATATCGTGCTGCCGACCGATTTCGAGATGCCGCCGGGCGGACTCAACATCCGCTGGCCCGACCCGCCGCTGGAAGCGGAACGGCGGCTGTTCGGCCCGAAGATGGCGGCGGTCGCGGCCTTCGCCCGCGCCAACAGGCTCGACCGCATCGTGCTCGACGGCAAGCCGGCGCGACTCGGCATCATCGCCACCGGCAAGGCTTATCTCGATCTGCGCCAGGCGCTCGCCGATCTCGGGATTACCGACCGCGATGCGGAGGCGCTGGGCCTGCGCATCTACAAGGTCGCGCTGACCTGGCCGCTGGAGGAAACCAGCGCCAGGCAGTTTGCCGAAGGCCTGCAGGAT
This sequence comes from Bradyrhizobium sp., assembly GCF_049581145.1. Classification (GTDB taxonomy): domain Bacteria; phylum Pseudomonadota; class Alphaproteobacteria; order Rhizobiales; family Xanthobacteraceae; genus Bradyrhizobium. The sequence continues at coordinate 2,668 of NZ_JBAURI010000587.1, read as the reverse complement.
GTGCTGGTGGTCGAGGAGAAGCGCGGCTTCATCGAGGACCAGCTGAAGCGGATTCTCTATAATGTCGACGCCTCGAAGCGTCCGATGGTGGTCGGCAAGCAGGACGAGACCGGCGCACAGCTGTTGCCGAGCAGCGGCGAGCTGACCCCGACGATGGTCGCCTCCGCTCTGGTGGCGCGGCTGCGTCGCCTGGGCCATCAGAGCCCCATGCTCGAACAGCGGCTGGCGCGGCTGGAGGCGTTCGAACATCCCGCGGCAACCCACGCCCCGATCGCGTTGCAGCGCACGCCGTTCTTCTGTTCGGGCTGCCCGCACAACAGCTCGACCAAAATTCCCGACGGCAGCCGCGCGATGGCCGGCATCGGCTGTCACGGCATGGCGCTCTATGTCCCGAGCCGGCGCACCGATACCATCACCCAGATGGGTGGCGAAGGCGCCAACTGGATCGGACAGGCGCCCTTCACCACCGAGTCCCACATCTTCCAGAATCTCGGCGACGGTACCTACACCCATTCCGGGCTGTTGGCGCTGCGCGCCGCGGCCGCCTCCGGCGTCAACATCACCTACAAGATTCTCTATAACGACGCGGTCGCGATGACCGGCGGCCAGCCCGCCGAGGGCAGCTTCAACGCCGCGCAGATCGCGCACCAGGTCTGGGCCGAGGGCGTCAAGCGGCTCGTCATCGTCTCCGACGATCCCGGCAAATACCCGCCCGGGGATTATTTCCCGCAAGGCGCGACAGTGCATCATCGCCGCGAGCTGGACCAGCTGCAGCGCGAACTGCGCGAGATCAAGGGACTGACGGTCCTGATCTACGACCAGACCTGCGCCGCCGAAAAGCGCCGCCGCCGCAAGCGCGGGCTCTATCCCGATCCGCCCAAGCGCGTCTTCATCAACGATCTGGTCTGCGAAGGCTGCGGCGATTGCTCGGTCGCGTCGAACTGCGTCTCGGTGCAGCCGCTCGACACCGAATTCGGCCGCAAGCGCCAGATCGACCAGTCGAACTGCAACAAGGACTATTCCTGCGTCGAGGGTTTTTGTCCGAGCTTCGTCACCGTCCATGGCGGCAAGCTGAAGAAGATCGAGACCAACGCGGTCGATTCCGGCCAATTGTTCGCCGACCTGCCGCTGCCCCAGGCCCCCGCGCTCGACCGTCCCTACAACATCCTGGTCACCGGCATCGGCGGCACCGGCGTCATCACCATCGGCGCGCTGCTCGGCATGGCCGCCCATCTCGACGGCCGCGGCTGCTCGGCGCTCGACTTCACCGGGCTGTCGCAAAAGAACGGCGCGGTCATGAGCCATGTCCGCATCGCGCCAACGCCTGAGGATATCGCGACCGTGCGCATCACCACCGGCGGCTCCGACCTGATCCTCGGCTGCGACATCGTGGTCTCCGTCAGCGAGACCGCGCTCTCCAGGGTCGAGCGCGGCGTGACGCGGGCCTTCGTCAATGCCGACCTGCAGCCGACCGCAAGCTTCGTGCAGAATCCCGATCTCGATTTCGAGATGGGCGCAATGCAGATCGCGCTGCGCGACGCCATCGGCGAGCGCAATCTCGACATCATCGACGCCACCGGCATCGCGGCGACATTGATGGGCGACAGCATCGCCACCAACGCGTTCCTGCTTGGGTTCGCCTTCCAGAAAGGCGCGATCCCGCTGTCGCTGGAGGCCATCTTAAGGGCGATCGAGATCAACGGCGCCGCGATCGAGATGAACAAGCAGGCCTTCACCTGGGGACGGCTGGCCGCGCATGACATCAACCGCGTCCGCCAGGTCATACAGTTCCGCAGCCGTCCGGCGGCGGCGAGCAGGACGCTCGACGAGCAGATCGCCTATCGCGCGAAATTCCTCAGCGACTACCAGGACCAGGCCTATGCCGAGCGCTACCTCGCAGCGGTCGACAGGGTTCGCAAGGCGGAAACCACTGCAGCGCCGTCCTCCACCGAGCTCACCGAAGCTGTGGCAAAAAACCTCTTCAAGCTGATGGCCTACAAGGACGAATACGAGGTCGCGCGGCTCTATACCGACGGCAGTTTCGCCGGCAAGCTTGCGGAGAAATTCGACGGCGATGTCCGCCTCAAATTCCATCTTGCCCCGCCGATCTTTGCCACGCGCGACCAGGCCGGCCATCTGCGCAAGCAGGAGTATGGCGGCTGGATGCTCCATGCCTTCCGTCTGCTCGCCCGGCTCAAATTCCTGCGCGGCACCGCGTTCGACCCGTTCGCACGCACCGCCGAACGCAAGGCCGAGCGCAAGCTGATCGCGGATTATCTGGCGATGATCGACCAGCACACCGCCGCGCTCGGCCCTGAGCGGATCCCGCTGCTGGCAAAGCTGGCGCGAATCCCGGAGATGATCCGTGGCTACGGCCACGTCAAGGACGAGGCCATCGCCAAGGCTGCGGTCGAGAAGGTGCGGCTCGAAGCGGAATTGGATAACGCCCGTTTTGCGGCGGCGGCGGAATAACTCGAGCCAAGCCTCGGCCGAGGCTTTGCTCCGATCATTATCGGTCTCGACGATCGCCTACTTGACTATCGCCTATAGGTATATTACTATAAGCCGGCGATCGATCTCCTACGCTCGCTCAAGCCTACGGTTTTCGTGGGTTCCAGCCGCAAAGACCTGCAGGCGTTTCCTGCGGCTGTTCGCGGCGAGATCGGGC
>NZ_JBAURI010000586.1:0-6911 GCF_049581145.1 Bradyrhizobium sp. | reverse complement strand
GTGTTCAATCGTCGACACGTCCTGGTCAATGGTCGACATCTGGATCCTGGAGCCGCAACTGGGTGGGGGGAACCGTGCCCCACATGTGGATGGTTCTCATAGTCAACTTCCTAACCCGCCCCTTTCCGAACCGAGATTGGACAAAATGTCCAATGGGACCGACCTGCCCCTCCATGTAACGCGTTTTACATGCAAGTGCGTCTTAACTGCCGACCCGCCCGATCGCATCTCCAGAAGGTGATGGTTTCATGTCTGCTGCTGACGATGCTGTCAGGCTGCAATGCCGTGGTGCTCGATCCGGCGGGCGACGTGGCATTGCAGCAGCGCAACCTGCTCGCGGCATCGACAGGCCTGATGCTGCTGATCATCATTCCGGTGATCGCCCTCACTCTGCTGTTCGCCTGGCGCTACAGAGCTTCGAATCAGACCGCGCGTTACGAGCCAGACTGGGATCATTCGACCCAGTTGGAACTCATCATCTGGGCGTCGCCGCTCCTGATCATCATCTGCCTCGGCGCCATCACCTGGGTCGGCACCCACATCCTCGATCCCTATCGGCCGATCGAGCGCATCTCCTCCAGCGAAGCGGTTGCGCCCGGAACCAAGCCGCTGGTCGTTCAGGTCGTCGCGCTCGACTGGAAATGGCTGTTCATCTATCCCGAACTCGGCGTCGCGACCGTCAACGAACTGGCCGCGCCCGTCGGACGGCCGATCGATTTCGTGATCACCTCCTCGTCGGTGATGAACTCCTTCTACGTGCCCGCGCTCGCCGGCCAGATCTACGCGATGCCCGGCATGGAGACGAAGCTCCACGCGGTGATCAACAAGGCAGGCGAATACCAGGGGTTTTCAGCCAATTACAGTGGCGCCGGCTTCTCGGACATGCGTTTCCGCTTCCATGGGCAGGACAGCGCGGAATTCGATCAGTGGCTTTCGCGGGTGAAGGACGCGGGCGAGACGCTTGACCGCGACCGCTACCTGCAGCTCGAGCGTCCAACCGAGGCCGAACCGGTGCGTTACTTCAGCGCCGTGGCGCCGGACCTCTACCACGCCGTGGTCAACATGTGCGTGCAGCCGGGCAAGATGTGCATGGACGAGATGACGCGGATCGACGCCGCGGGCGGTCTTGGCCTCGCCGGCGTCAACAATGTCATCCCCCTCGAGTACGACAAATACGCGCGGCGCGGATCGCCGCTGGGCATGCCGCCTTCCATGGTGGCCTCGCTCTGCGAAGTGCCGAAGCCGCCGGCGGGCGGGACAAACTATTCGTCCAGGCTTTGGCCGCGCGATCCGGCCGGCCTTGCGGGCGCAGGACTGCCGCGCCCGCCCCTCTCGCGCCTGCGGGCGGCCGATGCCGCAGCTCTGGCGACCTCTAATCCGATTGAACACGACAAGCAGCTGTGACGATGATGATGACACCCGCGCTGGCCGTAAGCCCGCTGTTCGGCCGCCTGACCCTCGAAGCCCTTCCGCTTCACGAACCGATCATCGTGATCACGTTCGCCATCGTGGCATTCGGTGGTCTCGCGGTGTTCGGCGCGGTAACCTACTTCCGGCTCTGGGGTTATCTCTGGCGCGAGTGGTTCACCAGCGTCGACCACAAGCGCATCGGCGTCATGTACGTCGTGCTTGGCCTCGTGATGCTGCTGCGTGGTTTCGCCGACGCCCTGATGATGCGCGGCCAGCAGGCCATCGCGTTCGGCAGTGCCCAGGGGTATCTGCCCGCTCATCACTATGACCAGATCTTCACGGCTCATGGCGTCATCATGATCTTCTTCGTGGCGATGCCGCTGGTGACCGGCCTGATGAACTTCGTGGTGCCGCTGCAGATCGGCGCCCGCGACGTGTCGTTTCCGTTTCTCAACAATTTCAGCTTCTGGATGACGGTCGGCGGCGCGATCATCGTCATGATGTCGCTGTTCATCGGCGAATTCGCGCGAACCGGCTGGCTCGCCTATCCGCCCTTGTCGGGCATCGCCTACAGTCCCGATGTCGGCGTCGACTACTACATCTGGGCGCTTCAGGTCGCCGGCATCGGCACGCTGTTGTCCGGCGTGAACCTGATCGCAACCATCGTGAAGATGCGTGCGCCGAGCATCACCATGATGAAGATGCCGATCTTCGTCTGGACGTCGCTGTGCACCAATATCCTGATCGTCGCCGCCTTTCCGGTGCTGACCGCCGTGCTCGTGCTGCTGTCGCTCGACCGCTATGTGGGGACCAATTTCTTCACCAATGATTTCGGCGGCAGTCCGATGATGTATGTGAACCTGATCTGGATCTGGGGCCACCCCGAGGTCTACATCCTGATCCTGCCGGCGTTCGGCATTTTCTCCGAAGTCACCGCGACCTTTTCCGGCAAGCGGCTGTTCGGCTACACCTCGATGGTCTACGCCACGGCCGTGATCACGATCCTGTCCTACATCGTCTGGCTGCACCATTTCTTCACCATGGGCTCCGGCAGCAGCGTCAACGCCTTCTTCGGGATCACGACCATGGTGATCTCGATTCCGACCGGGGCCAAGATGTTCAATTGGCTGTTCACGATGTATCGCGGGCGCGTCCGGTTCGAACTGCCGATGATGTGGACCGTCGCATTCATGGTGACCTTCGTGATCGGCGGCATGACGGGTGTGCTGCTGGCGGTGCCGCCCGCCGACTTCGTGCTGCACAACAGCCTGTTCCTGGTGGCGCATTTCCACAACGTGATCATCGGCGGCGTGGTATTCGGGCTGTTCGCGGGCATCAACTACTGGTTTCCCAAGGCGTTCGGCTTCCGCCTCGACCCGTTCTGGGGCAAGGTCTCGTTCTGGTTCTGGGTGGTCGGCTTCTACTTCGCCTTCATGCCGCTCTATGTGCTCGGCCTGATGGGCGTGACGCGACGGCTGCGGCATTTCGACGATCCGTCGCTGCGGATCTGGTTCGTGATCGCCGCACTGGGCGCTGCGATGATCGCGGTCGGCATCGCGGCGTCCCTGATCCAGTTCTATGTCAGCATCCGCAACCGCGAGAAATTGCGCGACATCACCGGCGACCCCTGGGACGGCCGCACACTGGAATGGTCGACGTCCTCGCCGCCGCCCGCCTATAACTTTGCCTTCACACCCGTGATCTACGACAGCGATGCCTGGACCGACATGAAGAAGCGCGGCTATGTCAGGCCGCTCTCGGGCTTCAGGCCGATCCACATGCCGAGCAACACCGGCACCGGAATCATCCTGGCCGGCCTCGGCGTGGCGTTTGCCTTTGGCATGATCTGGTACATCTGGTGGCTCGCCGCCATCAGTTTCCTGGCCCTGCTCGCGGTCGCGATCGGCCACACGTTCAACTACCACCGCGATTTCCACATTCCCGCCGACAGCGTGATTGCAACGGAAAATCGACGCACGCGGCTGCTCGCCGCCGGGAGCTGAGACATGTCGAGCGCCACTTCGCCCGCCACCGCCGTCAGCGGTCCGGATACCCCGGTGTTCTACCTCGTCGACGAGCACGACCATGCAGCCGGCGGCAGCACGATGCTGGGCTTCTGGATCTACCTGATGAGCGACTGCCTCATCTTCGCGGTGCTGTTCGCGATCTATGGCGTACTCGGACGCAACTACGCCGCCGGCCCGGCGCCAAAAGATCTGTTCGAGCTGCCGTTGGTTGCGGTCAACACCTCGATGCTGCTGCTGTCGTCGATCACCTACGGTTTTGCGATGCTGGCGGCGCAGGAAGACAGGCGTAACGCGACCCAGCTATGGCTGGCCCTGACGGCTCTGTTCGGCCTGGCATTCATCGGCATCGAGCTGCATGAGTTTCGCGAATTGATCGAGCAAGGCGCCACCCCGCAGCGGAGCGCGTTCCTCTCCGCCTTTTTTACGCTGGTCGGCACCCACGGGCTTCACGTGACCTTCGGCCTGGTCTGGCTGTTCACGCTGATGGTGCAGGTCGGCAAGTTCGGCCTGACCGAGCCCAACCGGCGCAGGCTGATGTGCCTCAGTCTGTTCTGGCACTTTCTGGACGTGATCTGGATCGGCGTCTTCACCATTGTCTATCTGCTGGGAATGTTGCGATGACTGTCGACGCGCCAGCACATGCCCACGGCGGACCGGCCCATGCCACGCGCAAGGGCTACCTGATCGGCTTTGGACTGTCCGTGATCCTGACGGCGGTTCCGTTCTGGCTGGTGATGGCCGGCCCGATCTCGAGCAACATGGCCGCGACGTTTGCCGTCGTCGGGCTCGCCCTGACCCAGATCGTCGTCCACATGATCTTCTTTCTGCACATGGATACGAAATCCGAGAGCGGCTGGACCTTCATGGCGCTGATCTTCACCATCGTGCTGATCGTGATCGCGCTGAGCGGCTCGCTCTGGGTCATGTACCACCTCACCACGAACATGATGCCAATGTCCGCGCACGACATGAAGCAGCTTCCGTGACGATGACGGCAGCCAGCAGTGACCGGCCGCGCAGGTTGCCGACGAGGCTCTATGCTTGCTGCGCGCTCGCAATCCTCGTTGCGGCAGGATTCCTGGCGCTCGGCGTCTGGCAGCTGGAGCGACGTGTCTGGAAGCTCGGCCTGATCGATCAGATCGAGCAGCGGATCCACGCCGCGCCGGTCGACCTCCCGGGACCCGACGCATGGCCGTCGGTCACGGCCGCGCGCGACGGCTATCGTCACGTGCGCGCCGCGGGCGTCCTGGTTCCGGATCACGACACCCTGGTCCAGGCGGTGACCGAACTGGGCGGCGGATACTGGCTGATGACACCATTGCGAACGGATGCCGGCTTCACGGTCCTGGTCAATCGCGGCTTCGTTCCGCCCGATTACGAGCCGAACCAGGACAGCGGAAGCAAGTCGCGGACGCGGCTGGAAATCACCGGCTTGCTGCGCATGACCGAGCCACATGGTGGCTTCCTGCACGCCAACGATCCCGCATCCAACCGCTGGTACTCCAGGGACGTGGAAGCCATTTCACGGGCGGCGGGCCTGGATCATGTCGCGCCGTATTTCATCGATGAAGATCGGTCAGGCGGCACCGGCGTGCCGGTTGCGGGCCTGACCGTGGTCAGCCTTCCCAACAATCACCTGGTCTATGCCATGACCTGGTTCGCGCTTGCCGCGATGACGATTTTCGCTGCGTTCCATCTGGTCCGTTCGGAAGTTGTCGCCGCCCGCGGATCGGATGTCCCGCTGAGTCAGCCAGAGCCCGCCAACACAGACGCGTAGGTCGTCGAGCCCCCGGAAGGGCGCCATACGACCAGCCCTGAAGCGTTTCAAGGACGCGATGCGGGAATTGGCCTTCATGCTCATTGATGGCAGCGCTGCACCTACCCGTCGCAAAGGACGCGGAATCATACGGTCGCGGCAGAGAAAAGCGCAATGATTCCAATGCCAAGCGCGATCTCGAACGACCCCGCCTAAATCGCGAACAACCAGACCGCGATGATGGTGCCGAGCGTGGCCAGCCCGCTGATGGTCCAGCCGGCGGCGTAGGCCAGTTCATCTTCGCGGGTCTCGGATACCGTATCCGTTCTCACCATTGCCGTTCGCCAGTCCATGAGCCCGTCTCCGAAGCGCCTGCCTAGCCACCAACTGAAATGACCGCTCCCGGTTCCGATTCTACCGGCTGATTCATGCAAAAGAGACAATAAGATGGCTAAGATTCTCACGAATAACTGATCAAGGAAGGAGAACCCTATTCTCCCAGTTCCGTTATGGTGCGGCGGCTTAACTTACGGAGGTTCCCGCATGCGCAAACTGATCATTGCTACCGTTGCTCTCGCCTTTCTCTCTTCGACCGCGTTTGTTTCATCGAGCGCGTTCGCTCAATCCACTGACAAGGCCGGGACCGCGGCGAGCGGCGACAGCATGAGCAAGAGCGACACTAAAATGAAGAAGACCAAGAAAGCGAAGAAGGCCACCAAGTCCAGCGACACCATGAGCAAGTAAGGACGACGCGGCCGCCTCCGGGCGGCCTTTTCGCTCCAAGGCTTGCGTTCGCTTCGTTTGCGGTTTGCGTTGAACTGATTGATTGCTGGTTGGCTTGAGCTACATCGCGTCCTGCGGCGTGCCACATCCGACGTGCGCTTGATTGACTAGCGCTGAACTTGAAACGAGTTGTCGCTCAAACGAATGATCGCGGAAGCTTCCCAGCTTCCGCGATTCTTGTTTCGACGCCGGACCCTGCCCTGCAGGCGGATTTCCCTAGTTGTCCAGGAAGCTCCGCAGCTTCCGCGACCGCGACGGATGCTTCAGCTTGCGCAGCGCCTTGGCTTCGATCTGGCGGATGCGCTCTCGGGTCACCGAGAACTGCTGGCCGACTTCTTCCAGCGTGTGGTCGGTGTTCATGCCGATGCCGAAGCGCATGCGCAGCACGCGCTCCTCGCGCGGCGTCAGCGAGGCCAAGACGCGCGTGGTGGTCTCGCGGAGATTGGACTGGATCGCCGCATCGATCGGCAGGATCGCGTTCTTGTCCTCGATGAAATCACCGAGGTGAGAGTCTTCCTCGTCGCCGACCGGCGTCTCCAGCGACAGCGGCTCCTTTGCGATCTTGAGGACCTTGCGCACCTTCTCGAGCGGCATGCCGAGCTTCTCGGCGAGCTCTTCCGGCGTCGGCTCGCGGCCGATCTCGTTGAGCATCTGGCGCGAGGTGCGCACGATCTTGTTGATGGTCTCGATCATGTGCACGGGGATGCGGATGGTGCGCGCCTGATCGGCGATCGAGCGGGTGATCGCCTGCCGGATCCACCAGGTCGCATAGGTCGAGAACTTGTAGCCGCGGCGGTATTCGAATTTGTCGACCGCCTTCATCAGGCCGATATTGCCTTCCTGGATCAGGTCGAGGAACTGCAGGCCGCGGTTGGTATATTTCTTGGCGATCGAGATCACGAGGCGCAAATTGGCCTCCACCATCTCCTTCTTGG
>NZ_JBAURI010000585.1:0-3403 GCF_049581145.1 Bradyrhizobium sp. | reverse complement strand
TATCGCATTCACGGCTCCAACGAGCCGGAGACGATCGGTCAAGCGGTGTCCTCGGGCTGCTTCCGCATGACCAATGAGGACGTTACCGATCTCTACGGCCGGGTTGCCGTCGGCGCCACCGTGATCGTGAAGAACTAGCTCGCGCGCTTCATTCGGGAGCGTGATCGCGCCTTGCGCGCAACATCCGATCACGGGCGTTGCAGGACGGTGAACGTTGGCTCTTTGCAGGTGTTCGGCAGGCCCTTAGCCGGCTTGTTCGGAAAATGCTGCCGATCATAGATTTGCTGCGGCCGCCGTTGTGCTCGGTGACATCGTGCGGCCTTCATCGGCGGCAACCGATATCTGCCGCCATCGCCTCGCGCAGCGCGCCGAAAAGAAGGCTTTCAGCGATGCCGAGATCGTTGACGGCTTCCTGAAAACCGCTATCGGCGCCGAATACCACATCACCGGCTGGGTCGATCGCATCCGCAAATATGACCGGCCGGTGCGGGTGTTCCCCCCTCGGCAACCGCGCAGATCGCGCGGCGCAATTGGCGACGGCTAACCGATATCCCCTGCCGCGTCCGGCATCTCGACATCGCCATGGCCGGGAGCAACGAGGACGCGAATGTCGGCGTCAGGCCGGTCTTTGCCAGTGCATCATCAATCTGTTCTACGATCCCCGCGTCAAGGCCGGCATGACCGTCGAACAGGTCAAGGCCGTGCTCCCCGAGGTGCTGCCGGATGCGCGCGGTTGGCTGCGGAAGATCAACGACTTTTCGCAGTAGCGTGGAGCAACGAGAGCACTTGCGCGCGAGGCATCATTCATGTGGCGATCCCGGCCCCGAACCGCCCGCCATGGCTGACGGCGCGTCGTCCCCGGCCGCCGCGGCCAGGCGATCGACGATGACGGCCAGGGCCCGCTCCAGCTCCGGATCGTCGATCCGGAACAGGGCCTTCACCAGGCTGAGCTGCCGGTACGTTCTCGCGGTGTCGGCATCTTCGAGAGAGGTTTGCGCGTCGGAGGATTTTGTCATGGCTAGCCAGTGCGGGTTGGAGGACGGGGCGGAGGAAGCTCACTCGTGGCAAACGATTCCATCGTTGATGGAGGCGAAATTCAGCATCTGGCCGGCGCAGGCCGCCGGCTGCAGCAATCCGAGCATCGCATGAGGCGTGTTCAGATGCGTGACGCGCAAGGAAGCGATGTGTTCGCGCAGCGCGGCTTCCTGGTCGGCGGATGAGATCTTGCTGCCGGTCGGATAGAGCGCGAGCACCGGCGCCGCGATCTTGTCGAGATAGGGTCTTGCGTTCACCGAGCCTGCGAAGTCCACCATGGCCGTGACCACGTCGACATCCGCCTTGCCGACTTCGCTGGCGTACCAATCCATGAACGCGGGATCGAAGCCTTCGGGAAATCTCGCCAGCGTATTCGACTTGCGCACCCAGCCTTCGACACCGAGCGTCCGCAGCGCTTCAACCCAGCTTGGAAAGCCGACCGCATAGGCGCTGCGGATCCAGTCATTGGCCCAGAGCGCCGGCGCGAGAACGCAGAGCGTGCGCACCCGCCCCGGCCGCTCGGCGGCGTAGATCAGCGTGATCGCGCCGCCGATCGCCTCGCCTGCAAGATGGAACGTCTCGGCGCCGGCGTGATCGGCAATCGCATCGATGTCGGCCAGATAGGTCTTGAGCGAGATGGAGCCGTGCGGATCATGCAGCGGCCGCGATTGTCCCAGTCCCCTCAGATCCGGACAGATCACACGATAGAACCTTGCCAGATAGGGAACGATGTTGAACCAGAATTCGCCCGATCGCGCGAAGCCGTGGATCAGGATGATGCTGTGGGCCTTGCGCCAGCGATCGGTGTAGTCATGGACCTGGTAGTGCAGCGTCGCGCCGTCGCTGCCCTTGAGGGTCGGCATGGCCCGCCTCCCCTCAGTTCTGTTTCAGATGGAGCTGTCTTGCGAGCCGCTCCATCCCGACATATTCATCTTGCGCAAATCTGGCTGCATCGTCGGCGCTGACGGTCCAGACCTCTTCGCCGCGCCGCTCGGCCATGGCCTTGAATTCCGGGCTCATCGCGGCCTTCGTGAAGACCTCGCGGAGTTTATCGAAGCGATCCTGCGCCAGGCCGCGCGGCGCGATCACGGCGCGCCACAATAGCGTCTGCGCTTGCGGCATGTTCACGTCGGACAGGCTTTCGACATCGGGAAGCGCCGCGCATCGCCGTGCCGTCGTCAGCAACAGGCACTTGGCTTTTCCTTCGGCGACAAGAGGCGCGATGGTGGCAATGGCCCCGCCATAGATGTCGATCGTCTCCGACATGAACGCGGCCAGCGTCTGATCGGCTCCCGAATAGGGAATGATGCGCTGACGGATTCCTTCCGGCTCGAAGATCCGCGTCGTCGAGAACTGCACGAAGGCGCCCACGCCGTCGGAGCCGTAGGTGTATTTGTCGGGATTGCTGCGCAGTTCGCCCAGGAACTCCGCGGCATTGCCGGCAGGGAAACCCGGATGAACGCACAGCACGCCCGCCGCTTGCGTGATCATCGCAACGATCCGGTAGTCACTTGCGGCAAAGCCCGGCGCCGCGACATGCGGGGCCATCGTGATCGCGCCGCTCGGTACCCCGGCGATCGTGTAGCCGTCCGCTTTCGATCGCGTGACATAGCCGACGCCGATCGTGCCGCTCGCGCCCGGCTTGTTCAGAATCACGATGGACTGACCCAGCAGAGGGGCCGCGACCTGCGCGAGTGATCGCATGATGGTGTCGGTGCTGCTGCCGGGTCCCGCAGGCACCACCAGTTCGACAGGCCGGTCAGGAAAGACTTCGGCGCCGGCCCGCGAACACATCTCCGCCATGAGGGCGACAAATAGTATCAATGTAACGCTTCGGACACGTTTGCGCGATTTCAGGCGAGACATTCGTTCGGCCAGTTTTTCCGCACAGCCCTCAAAAACGCGCATCACCGCTGGAGCTCGACTTGGCGACGGCCGGCAACGCAGAGTTTTATCCGGCAGCACTTGTGACCTAAAAGGGTGCCTGCTGTCTAATGAGTTGTTGGAAATCGATTATAAGGTTTTCTAATGAGTGACTTTCCGCGGCCCCAGGCCCTGCGTTGCTTCATCACGGTGGCGCGGGAAGGCACGGTTTCCCGCGCCGCAGCGCTGCTGCATTTGACTCAGCCAGCCGTCAGCCTGCAGCTCAAGGCGCTCGAGGAAAGCACCGGCCTGCAGCTTTTCAACCGGACGCCGGGCGGCTTTACGCTGACCGAGGCGGGGGCCGCGCTGCTGCCGCTGGCGCACAAGGCGGTCGCCGCGGCGCTCGATTTCGGAACGGCGGCCAATGCGCTCAGAGCGTCGCAGCGCCGAACGCTGCGCGTCGGCACCATACTGGATCCGGAGTTCACACGGCTCGGTCCGTTCG